>QMRB01000028.1 GCA_003649185.1 Thermoproteota archaeon
CAAATTCTTTCAGTGGATACGATCTTGCACCATTATTTTTTATGTTGATCGTATATGTGAATATGAATTTTTCCTCTTTAACTGCACTACTAATATTTTGTGTTGATTCTGCCAGTATTATGATTACTGATAGGAATATGAATATGAAGGTTCTGCTCTTATTCATATTCTTCTTCCCTTCTTTGAATTTCAATTCTAATTTGACAGGCTTTATATATAGAGGTTATGTTTAAATCTTAGATTGGTGGAGAATTTGCCTTTTCTTTCTCATCCCGTTCTCCAAGTAGCCCTTGACGTTACAGACTTAGATCTGGCTTTAAAATTGGCGAAAGAATGCTGGAATGGAGGTGCAAGATGGATAGAGGCTGGTACACCTTTAATTAAAAGCGTTGGTATGAAGGCTGTCAGAGAGCTGCGGCGAATTCTACCTGAAGCCACGATAGTTGCTGATATGAAGTGTATGGATGCTGGCTTCTTGGAGACTGAAATGGCTTCCCTTTCAGGTGCAAATGTGGTTACTGTGCTCGGCGTTGCTAGCGATGCAACAATAAAAGAGGTTATAAAAGCTGCAAAGAAATATGGTGTGAAGGTTATGGTTGATTTAATTAACACCTCTAACCCTGTTAGGAGAGGGCTTGATGTAGAGGTTATGGGAGCAGACATAGTTTGTCTACATACAGGTATAGATGTTCAAAGCTATCTTAAAACGACGGCCTACGAGAATCTCTTCGAATATATTCGAAAAGCCTGTGAAGTTTTACATGTACCTGTGGCTGTGGCTGGCGGTATAACCGTCGAGAAAGTTCTTCCTTTAATAGATAGTGGAGTTAAAGTCATAATAGTTGGTTCCGCAATTACCAAGTCGAAAAATCCCAAAGAGGCTGTTAAACGTTTCATTGAAAAATTTCCACCATTATCTAGCGGCTTCCCATAGTATACTCTTGGTATTCGAATCCGTATATTTCTCTTTGTAAAGTGTTAAGGGCAATATTCCCCCTCCTTTTCTATTTATTCTGGTGATCGAGTTGATGGAGGATATTGCACTTATAGCCACCTATCTTCTTGCAGGAGCTTTTCCAGTTGCCTACAACTATGCTATAGCTAGAAAGCTTGCGAAAAAGTATGGAGTCGGCAAAGTATGTTCTCCCAATGGTGAAATCAAAGAGCCGCTTAGCAGAGTGGAGCTTTCCAATAGGGAGAATGAAAATGAACCCTCTATTTTCAAGATTGATTCAGTTTCCTTAACTGAAAATGGCCTAGTGATAAATTTAGTGATCAGTAGGGATGAGTTGGTTAAGTTATTATCCTCAAATGGATCATGATATACTCGTTTTGGAGGATCATAAATGGTGAATATGCGGAGAAGCAGGCTGATCAGCAAGTCTTCAGATCTATTCAGAATAGTTTTTCCAGCAATTATTGCTGGAATTTCAGATCTAGGTTCATCGGATTTTGCAACGGATTGCTATGCTGGATCAAGATATGGGTTCTCCTTTTTATGGGTTCTTGTTTTAGTCTCCCTATTTCTCATATTCATATTGCAGGTTACTGCTCAGATAGGATCCATCACTGGAAAAGGACTTTTACAAAATATTAAGGCTAAGTATGGCCTTCTATCGGCAGTTGTATGTTCATTCTTTATTGCCTCAACAAATGTAGCTTTGATTGCTGCAGAGATTGCAGGAGCATCTGCAGCCCTATATTTACTCACAGGAATCGAAGTATACTTTTGGAGTCCGTTGGTTGCTCTTATACTGTGTTTATTTGCCATTAAAGGTTCCAAGCCCAAAGTAAAGCTCATCCTCGTTTTCATCAGTTTCTCCATCCTCATAGTTATCCCTGCCGTTTTCCTCTCGAAACCCAGCATTAAAGAAATTTTAAGCGGGATGTTTTCATTTTCCTATTCTCCTGAAAAAGATTGGCTTCTAACCTTGATGGCTTTAATAGGCTCCTCAGTTTCCGGATATACCTTGCTTTTTGAAACTTCAGAGGCTGCTGAGAGATCTGATGGTTTTACATATCTTCCTAAAGAATATCTTGGTGCATCCATTGGTGGATTAATGGTTCTCTTAGTTAACGCTGCTATTATGATTATCTGTGCTTCGCAACTATTTCCCAAAGGTCTCATTGTAGATAACATTGAATCTGCATTGAAAGTTCTGGATCCACTTCTAGGTAAAATGGGAGTTTACCTTATTGCTTTAGGTGTATTCTCATCCGCACTCCTATCATCCACTGTTGTAGCAGTCTCAAATTTCAGGCTTCTCGACGAAATAGTTGATGATTTATCGGATATGCTTAAAATAAGAGCAGCTATACTTCACGGTTGGAAGGTTATATTGTCGTCGGCCACATTGATCTTAGGTCCCATTCTAATAGCTTTAGGTGTGAAGCCCTTAAAATTAGTTATTTATTCATCTGCTCTTTCATGTATTTTCTCACCTATCCCCCTGTTTTTCGTCGCTTTAATTTATAATGGTCTTTCCATCCCTAATGTAGGTAAAATTGGGGTTTCAAAATTCTTCTGCTGGGCTATCACTTTAATATTATCTGCCATTAGCTTGGCAGGTGTTCTTCTATCATTCATCTAATTATAGGTATAAATGTACATATTTGACCTATATCTAAACCTGTTGAGAGCGATAGATCTTCTTGCAATATTTGTAGAAAAATTAGTGTATTTATTATTTTTTGTACATTTTCTCCTTTCAGAATAATCGCTGTAACATTTATCTTGCTGTTTTCAACGGTTAAAACTGCTATTGTATTCAATATTTTTTCAATCCCCTTTACAAGCATCATTGCATCCTTCCTCTTCTTCACCCTATTTATAGCTGTTTCTATTTTCACCTTAAACTCGCCGTTTTCCATTATTGCCTTGAAGTATTCTCGTATTATTTCACTCTCATCTTTCTTTAAGGGCGGTCTTCTACTCGGTTCTTCCACAATGATTATAGTGTTATATGATCTTCCTTTAATCTTCTCGGCAACTTCACGGATGCCTCTAACTTTTATTACTTTAATTTTGCTCTCCCTCATCTAAGCATTTCTTCTTCATGTTCCTTTAGATATCTTGTCGATTGTTTGATGTCGCTGAACAGTTTTCTTATCTCCTCTATCTCCTCCACTTCCACTTCATTTTTACCTTTTCTTTTCGCTATTACATATGCTGGTGTAAGCATCTGCACAGCATATCTAAGCGATGTTTCCACTCCGATCTTGGTTAACTTGTCTAAAGCTTCTTCATTTATTTTAACATTTTCTTCCTTTGATCTAATCTTCAATATTTCCTTTATCTCTTCCTCATTATATTTCGTTGTAGTTATTATTAGTAATCTGTCCAGAACATCTAGAGGTATTCCGTGAGGAGCTTCTATATCTGTACCCCTTATCTTAGTTACTCCCCTATTAGTTGCTAGAATTATTATCGGTGAAAGTTCACTTTCCATGGCTCTGCTTAGAAATGAGAATGCTTCTATATCTAAGGCTGAAGCTTCATCTATGAACATGACGCCTGGTATTATCTCGGCTCTTCCCTCATCCACCCATTTCTTAACTAAATTATCCACTTCCTGTCTAATGTCTGGAGGTATCTCTTTCTCTTCTCTTCCTCCGAAGAGTAGGCTGAAGATTCCTCCTGATCTGCTTTGCATTCTTACATCTAAATCGTGTAGAGTTACAGTGTATACGAATTCTCTTTCCTTTAGCACTGATCCTTCCGGCATGGACACCAGATTCTCAGCCTCTATATCATATTTCTCTCCTTCATATTCTCTGCATTTACCTACCTTTGTTATCCTTCCAGTTTCAGCATCTATCCATATGACGTCTCCTTCGCCAATCCCCTTGGATATGATCTCTGTGGCTATTGATGATCCTGCTGTCAAAGTTTTCACTTCACTTTTCGTTTTAAGCTTTATCCTTGCACTTTCAGGTACTTGTTGATATGGATTGTATGGATGCTTTGTCATTTTTATCTCTAGTTTCTCAACCATCCCTTCATAGATCTTCCTAAATTCATGGATTCTTATACCTATTGATTTTCGCATTGCTTGCATGAGCACTTCTGTTTTTTTAAGTTCGCTTGAATAGATTTCGGATCCCGCTATAGCTATAAACGGTACATCTTCACCGAGCTCCTTTGCTATTGCAACTGCTATTGCAGTTTTTCCTGTTCCAGGCGGTCCAGCCAATAATATTCCTCTACCCGCCATCTTACCCTCCTTGATTAGTTCAACTATTATTCCAGCTGCTTCTCTAGCTTTAATCTGCCCTACCATTCCATCCGCATTCATAAGGGCTCTTCCATCTTTCAATCCAAGTCCTCGAATGTGACTGTGTGCTCCAACTCTTGCAAATTCTGAAACTGTTATGGATGATGCCATTTCTACTCCTCCCCCTTGGTATTTTAAAATAGTTAACGATTAAAATTTATCTTTTCTTTACACTTCACCTATTCTACAAATATATTTTCAGGTGGAAATCCAAGTTCCACTAATAACTGTTTTACCCTTAGCCTATGATCTCCTTGAAGTTCTATTCTTCCATTCTTTGCAGTTCCACCACATGCCAATTTTGATTTCAGCTTAGTTGCAATTTGATGTAAATTTATATCTTTATCATTTATTCCATCTATTATGGTTACTTCTCTTCCCCATTTTCTCTTTTCTATTTTTATTCTGATTCTTTGCTGCTCCCTGGCTATCGATTGACATACACAGAGATCCTTTGGAAGCCCGCATATTGGGCAGATCTCATTTTGCGGCATATATCTCCCAAGCTCCAACCTTATTTTACTTCTTCATTTTATATAAGTGTTTGCGTATGACTTTCAATATTTTTTAAAGGATTCTTAATTGAAAGAATTTCCCATAAATTTCCACTCCATTTCCTCGTCAAATATAAATATCAATTTTACTTCCATAACTACTGGTGATATCCATGCCTTATCGATGTGGTAGATGCGGCCATATAATTTCCGATTTAAGTGAATTTGATTCTATTCCAGGGATGCGATGTCCAATATGTAATTACCGCATATTCTATAAGGTTAGACCTCCATTTGTCAAGAAGATTAAAGTTTAATCTTCTCTAATAAACAGCAAGTTTCAAGTATGATTTTAGCTGCCTGTATAGCTGTCACTCCATGATCATAATGCGGGGAAACTTCCACTAAGTCGAATCCTACAACTCTGCTATCTATAATATGTTTAAGTGTATCTAATAGTTTCGTGGTGGTTATTCCTTCAGGCTCAGGATTTCCCACTGCAGGAGCCATTGACGGATCTATCACATCCATATCTATCGAGATCCATATCTTCTCGGCTTGCTTTATCTTCTCCTTTACATCTTCAACCGTTTTTAACAGGTTTTTTGACAAGTCTTCTGATGTTCTGAAAAATATTCTCTTCTCTTTGGCATAGGCGTACTCTTCTTTGGAGAAAGCTCTAACTCCAAGTAAAATGAGATTTTCATCTCCAACGATTTCACAGATTCTTCTACTCACAGTAGCGTGACTTATTCTAGCATCTTCTGGATATCGATCTCTTAAATCCATATGGGCGTCGAAAATTATTATCATCCCCCCCCTTAACGCCTCTACAGCTCCTAAAGTTATTGTATGTTCTCCTCCAACCATTACCGGTATTTTCCCCATTTTAATACAATCTGTTATAACCTCTACTATGGCCTTCAAAGTTTCTTTAACGCCAACTTTCGAAACCATGTTTCCAGAATCATAAATTTTTAAATCTGAAGCGTCGATTCCTGTTCTCATGCTGAAAGTTTCTATATTTATCGATGCTTGCCTTATGGCGTCTGGAGCAAATCTGGACCCTGACCTATATGTGGAGGTTGAATCGAATGGTACGCCGAAGAAGATGAAATCAGCCTCCTTTAAAGGTGTCTGTTTACCGTTAAACGTCATGCTTTCCCCACTTAGATGGAACTTTAGGCTGCTCATTCACGATCAATCATAATTATATTATACTTTAAATTATAATTTTTTATACGATAACTTTTATTTAGAAGGATAAACCTGTAATCTGGGATTTCCCTTTACTGGTGGTTCAATATGGCCGATAAGTATGAGCGTATCATGGAATTGGCGAAGAGGAGAGGCTTCATCTGGCCCTCCGCAGAAATATATGGAGGTGTAAGAGGCTTCATCGATTTCGGTCCATTAGGAACAGTTCTAAAACATAATATAGAGGAGAAGTGGAGGAGATTCTTCATACATAGACATAGCGATTTCATAGTTGAAATAGAGACTCCGATAATTATGCCGGCAAAAGTTTTTGAAGCTTCAGGACATTTAAAACATTTCACGGATTACATAGTTGAATGTACATCTTGCCATAGAAAGTTCAGGGCGGATCATCTGGTGGCATCCTCAACAGATATAGTTGAGGTTGAATCCCTCTCCATTGAAGATTTGAATCGCATCATTAAGGATAGAGAAGTAAGATGTCCTGAATGTGGCGGTATTCTAGATGAGGTGAAAACTTTTAACTTACTCTTCAAAACTACTATTGGTCCTTACAGTGAAAATGTGGGTTACTCTAGGCCTGAAGCAGCTCAAGGCATGTTTCTAGCATTTAAACGCGTATATGAGTCTATGCGATCTAAACTTCCCCTTGGAATAGCCCAGATTGGAAGAGTTATGAGAAATGAAATTTCACCAAGACAGGGACCTATAAGGCTCAGAGAGTTCACAATTATGGAGATAGAATTGTTCTTCGATCCAGAGCAGAGCAGTTGCCCATTGTTCGATAATGTTAAAAATATTTCCTTAAGCATTATACCTGAAGATAAAGTTAGGAAAGGCCTTTTAAAGCCTATATCTATCACTGCGAAAAAGGCAGTTGAAGAAGGATACATTGTAAATGAGTGGCAAGCATATTTTATGGTTCTTGGAAAGATCTTCATGGAGTCCCTTGGAATACCATCAGAAATGCAGATTTTCATCGATAAGCCTCGAGAGGAGAGAGCTCACTATTCAGCTCAAACATTCGACCAAGTGGTAAAATTGGAGAGATGGGGCTATGTAGAGGTGGCCGGCTATTCATATAGAACTGACTATGATCTAAGTAGACATATGAAATTTAGCGGAGTGAATCTCAGAGTTTACAGGCAACTTGACAAAAAAATTTTGAAAGAGAAAGTCACAGTTAAACCTAATATGAAGATTCTAGGACCCAAATTTAAATCTAAGGTTAGAGAGCTTCTAACCTCACTTAACTATGAATCGTTAGCTTCAGAGCTTCTATCTAAAGGATTTGTGGAAGTTGCAGGCTACAAGCTAAGCAAAGATGACTTCATAATTTCGAGGGAGAAACTTGAAGTTGGCGGCATCCATTTTCTGCCACATGTAGTTGAACCCTCTTTTGGATCTGACAGGGTAACCTACACAGTCTTAGAGTACGCTTTCCATGAGAAGGATGGAAGGATAATTTTAAAATTGCCTAGAGATATAGCACCAATACAGGTTTCAGTTTTCCCACTAGTTTCAAAGGACGGACTTCCAGAATTGGCTACCAAAATTTATAGATTGCTGCTTGAAGCCGGCCTTAGAGTTGAATATGATGAGTCAGGTTCTATTGGTAGAAGATATGTTAGAGCCGACGAGATAGGTGTACCGATAGCTGTCACTGTAGACTACGATTCACTTAGAGATGGTTCGGTTACATTGAGGGATAGAGATACGTGGAGACAGGTTAGAATTAAAATAAGCGATTTGAAAGAAAGGCTTCTAAAATATTTTGAAGGATCATTATGCTTCGAAGAGCTCGGCACACCTTTTAAAGGTCGGTGAGTTAAAATATGCTGTCTCCACATATATTTTATGGTGGTGATTGATGAATCGTCCTCCTGAACGTAGATTGCGCATGAGAAGAAAAGACGATATTGAGCCTGGAAAGGCTAAAATGAACCCCCAAATGATGGAAAATTTGGACATTACTGATACTATTGAGGTTGTGGTTGGAGGGAAGCGGAAATGCGTGTTGAAGGTTCAGGGTGATGAAAGAGTTCCGCTAAGAGAAGTATGGGCAAGCTATGAGGAGTTGAAAAGTTTGGGAATCGCAGACAATTCGATAGCAACTATAAGGAAACCCATCAAATTATAGGCTTCCACCATGAATATCCTGCTTATCGATGCGTTAGGAGTGGGTAAGGGACGTAGATATGCCACTATAGATGTAATCAGCTATGGCCCCAGATTAATAGCGGGAATTCTAGAAAAGTCAGGTTTTAAATTTCAACTTTATCCATTAAGACGAGTACTCTTCAATCCTTCAATAATGGTTGAATTCGATGTTCTCATGTTAAGTGCAATGAGCGTTGATCTTCCAGCTGTGCGAAAAATATCGTCTTTATGGCGTAAATTTAATTCGGAAGGGTTAAGCATAATTGGCGGTCCAATAGCTTCAGATCCCTATAAAGCCCTCCTAAAAGGCGGGTTCCAAATAGCTGTAATAGGTGAAGGTGAAGAAACCATTGAAGAACTTCTAGGACTATTAACCTGTAAAGGATTTCTAGAACCGGAAGATTTACAAGACATTAAAGGTGTAGCATTCAACTTCTCCGGTGAAGTTAAAGTTAATTCTCTTCGACCAATCATGGATAGATCAAAGTTTAACTCGTATTTTCCCTCAATAAAAACTGTTAGGAACTATCCAAACTACTGGATGAGAAGAGTTTATGTTGAGGTTGTTAGGGGATGCAGCAATTTTTACCGTACAACTATTAAATTGTCTGACAGTAGAAAATGTATAAATTGTAATCTGTGTAGGACGGGCAGCTTATCTGAAAGAGTTAAATGTCCTTTATCAATTCCTCCTGGATGTGGCTACTGTTCAGTACCCAGCGTTTTCGGTCCTACTAGAAGTAGAGATGAAAAGAAAATTTTCGAGGAGTTTAAAGGTTTAATTGAGGAGGGTTGCAGAAGATTCATTCTCAGCGGTTCGGATTTCCTCGATTATGGCAGAGATCTCCTAGTAGAACCTGAACCTCTAACAGATCCTAGATATCCTCCACCCAATATAGATGCGATAGAATCCCTACTTTCAGGTTTAAAGAGTATTGTCAATGCAATGGATGAGAAGATTTTCATAGGAGTGGAAAACGTTAAACCCTCTCTAGTAAATGAACAGGTCGCCAAAATTTTAGGCAGATATTTAAATGGTTCTCCCGTTCACATAGGATGCGAAACTGGATGTGAAATACATGCCTACACTTTAGGTAGATCTTCCTCTCCCAAAGAGGTTTTGAGAGCCATAAAACTTCTTAAAAGATATGGTCTACGCCCCTACGTATACTTCATCCATGGATTGCCTGGACAGAGCTTGGAAACTGCTCGAAAAACGGTTAAAGTGATGGAAGCAGCTGAGAAACTTGGTGTTGAAAAGTTAACTGTCTATCGTTTTCAACCTCTACCGATGTCTGCTTTCGGAGATTTTCCGAATCCTCCTCCCAGCCATCTAGACCCTGCAAGTTCACTTATCGTTGAAAAAGCCAGAGAGATCAATTCTAGATTGAAGTTTAAATGGATAGGCAGAGTGGTTGAAGCATATATCGTTAAAGTTCATGTTAAAGGTTTCTCATATATTGGTTATCCTCTTAAGCATGGTCCAGTAATATTCATTAAAGGTAAAAATTTACCGGCGAAGTCCTTTGGCAAGCTTCATAAAGTTAAAATTGTCAAGGTGATTTCAGATAGAGCTGTTGAAGGAGTTTTCATAGGTTCAATTATTTCTCGCTAAACCCCTCACAAGATATTTCACTCCATAATATGAGGCTGCAATTAAAGTTACAGGTATATCAAACCAGAAAGTTGCTATCCTAGCCAGTATTGATGCTGTTGCAGCCATCTCTATTGGAACTCCAAATGACATCAACGCCGTTGTGAATACTGTTTCAATTATACCTAGCATTCCAGGTATCATTATAGGTGTCATCTGGACGAATTCACCTATACTCATTATTAAAGCTATTATCCATATAGAGATGGGATGGTTTAATGATAGGAACACAAGGTAAAAGATCAAAATATTTGTAATCCAAACTGTAAATGTCAATGTAAATGCTAAAAATAAATGTACAGGTTTCATTTTTAAACTTGTAAATGTCGATTTGAAATCTTTAAGCGTATTTGACACTGTATCCTTTACATTGATGGTTCCATACTTTCTAAGTAAACCTTCCAGTTTATCCTGATATTTATCATACAATTTTAAAACGAGGTTCTCTATTAAATCACTTCTTCTACTAATGTAATAAATTCCAGCAATGAAAAATACTGCTGCAAGCACAATTACTATGAAAATCTCTTCCATCGACCCGAGAACCGAGTATTTCACTTGAACCACCGTGTAGCTTGTGATGGCAACAAAGATGAAACTCAAAGTATATATTATTCTGTGTATAACTACTGTGGCAGCTCCCTTACCGACAGATATGCCTCCCTCCCTATTTATCAGAATTATTCTGAGAATTTCAAGTATGGCTCCGGACGGTGAAATGAAGCATGCAAATATACTTGCAAGTGAAACTGAAAGAGATGTGGAAAATTTTATTCTCACATCATCTGCTCCAATTAAAAGTATGTGCCAAGTTAATGCGTATAGAGTTAAGCCAGCCAAATCGAGGATGAAGGCCAATATGAAAAATTGAATGCTCATCTGCATCATAGTTTTTATAATTCTACCTATTCCAACGTAATGAAGCAAAATAATTATTATAGCTATCCCTATAAGATATGAGATGGCAACTATGAAAGTCTCCTTCCTTCTGGAAGCACTTTTAAGCATGCTTTCTCCTCCTCTCCTCACTGGTAAACTATTGGTAATAGATTTTTGTTTACTGTTAGATATTGGTTGCGGAGGTGTCTGAATGGTTTCTGAACAAATAATTGCCTATTTAATGCCTCCGAGAATAATAGTTTGGGATGTTAAATCTGCGAGAAGGCTTTACGGTGAAGGCTTCTTCGGTTCTCCTATAAAAGTTAAGAAACCTAAAGATATAGCTTTCAACTCTCCCTTGGAACTCTCCTTCTTTGAAACTCTATATTTGCTTAGGGAAGGTAAAATTAAAGTATTAGATGCTTCAGGAATTGAACTCTCCGAGAAGAATCTTGTCGAAACAGCTAGGAAATATTATGAACTTTTCGATGATCTATACTTGGTATATAAGGATTTGAGAGATAAAGGCTACGTTGTGAGGCCTGGGTTGAAGTTTGGAGCCGACTTCGCCGTTTACCAGTATGGTCCAGGAATCGATCATGCACCATTCCTTGTTGATGTTCTTCCATTAAACAGTAAGATCGATCCGATAAGTATTGTTCGTGCTGGAAGATTATCTCACAGTGTGAGAAAGAAATTTGTAATAGCTTTCATAGATCCTGAAACTGGAAAGGTAAGATATTTCATGTTTAAATGGTTCAGAGCATAGTTTAAGTGAATTGCTTAAAGGTCCATTTAACTGCTCCTTGAAGCCTCTTAATCTCCTTTTGTGAAGTAATGTTTCTTAAAATAATTTCTGTTAAAATTCCGCCTCTATCCTTTATTTCATATCTGACGAGAGGATTCTCCCTTTTAATTCCATATAATACTTTTCTAATGAAGAATTGTTTAAATTCTCTTGAGTTTACATTTACATTTACATTTCTCTCAGGTACGATGATTATTTGATCAGCCTCTCCATAAATTTTCGCTAGAGGTTTACCATCATTACTATATATTTCGGAAATGATTTTCCTCTCGCCTATAACTTTTGCAGCCTCCTTCTCCTCTACTTCTCCTCCTAGAATTTCCAAGCATAGCTTGTAGATTTCTATCTCCCTATTTAACTGATTTATCTTTTCTTTAATCATTTCTTTGAGCTTCTCTCTTTCAATATTCTCGTTCCTCAATTTTTCACCTTACATTCAAAATATTTCTTCAATCCTATTTATGAATATTTATTTATATCTGTTGAATGTAAAGTTTATAAAAATATTTATGACTGTAAATATTTTGGGTGCACAAATTGGCCTATGAAAGATTGGTTAGAAAATTGACTAAGGAGAATCTCTGGTTATATGTGATAAGTGTTTTGAAAGAGAAGACTATGTATGGATATGAGGTTAAAAAGAACATTAAATCCAAGTTTAATTTCTCTCCTTCCACTGTAACTGTATATGCAGTTTTATACCGTATGCTCAGAGAGGGTTTAATAAGAAAGGTTAACATTGATGGTGTAACCTACTATACCACCACAGAGAAGGGTTTAGAACTCTTCAACAAGGCTAGACGCTTCATAGAATCTATGAGTAAATTATTGTTTAAATAGCTTCAACTTGTATTTCAATAGTAAAGCTTAAATTTTATATAGGCAACATATTTTAAAGACTCCTTTAAAACAGTAGCTGGAGGGTGAAATTTGTCAAAGCCTGCCCAAGAAAGTAATGTGGTTCTTGTCGGTAAAAAGACAACAATGAACTATGTTCTAGCAATAATTATACAATTCAACCAGGGAGCTGACGAAGTCGTCGTCAAGGCACGTGGAAGAGCCATAAGCAAAGCTGTAGATGTTGTTGAGATAGTTAAAACGAGATTTCTACCGGACCAGGTGGAAGTGAAAGATGTCAAGATAGGTACGGAGACCGTCGGCGAGGGAGACCAAGCGAGAAACGTCTCCACCATTGAAATTATCATCGCAAGGAAGCATTGAAAAGAGCTAAATTGCTCCTTATCTCCCTTTTTATCATTAATCGCAAAGCTTTAGCCTTATAAAATTATATTTATGTTGGTGATGGATCCTTGAAACCCCTTTCAAAAAGAGTATTAGCTTTAGAACCTTCACCCACCCTAAGTGTAGCTGAAAAAGCTCGAAAACTTCTAAGAGAAGGTAAAAAGCTGGTTAGATTTGATGTCGGAGAACCCGGTTTCAACACTCCTAAACATATAGTTGAAGCTGCAATAGACGCATTAAATAAAGGATATACACATTACACTTCTTCTAGAGGAATCCATGAGCTGAGAGAGGCAATCTCAAAATATTATAAGGATAATTTTAATGTTCCAGTAGATCCCTCCTCAGAAATCATCGTAACTCCAGGCTCTAAATTCGCTCTATATGCAGCCATATATTCCATTGTAGATGAGGGCGATGAAGTTATACTATTGACTCCCTCCTATGCTACCTACTGGCCGATCATTAAACTTGCAGGCGGAAAGGTTGTAGAGGTGAACTGTAAAGATTCATTTAAATTGGATGAGGAAAAATTGAAGGAAGCGGTAAGCAACCGTTCAAAAGCCATATTGGTTAACTCGCCGAACAACCCTACTGGAGGTGTACTCAGCAAAAGCGATTTCAAAATAATTTCTGATATTGCCTGCGACCATGATCTATATGTCATTTCGGATGAGATTTATCGACTGTTAGTTTACGGCAACCTAAAACCATTCACAGCTCTCACCATGGATAATCTCCGCAACAGACTTATCGTTTTAGATGGTTTCTCTAAAGCTTGGGCTATGACGGGATGGAGGTTAGGCTTCGCCATAGCGCCAGAAAACATAATTTCAATGATGAATAAGATCCAGCAGAATTCAACTACATGTCCAGCAGCATTCGTTCAGATGGCTGGTATAACTGCCCTATTAAGCGACCAGTCATGTGTTAAGAAAATGCTTGAGGAGTATGATAGGAGAAGGAAGATGCTTGTAGATGGATTAAATTCTATTGGCGGTGTGAAATGTCAAGAACCTAAAGGAGCATTCTATGCATTTCCTGATTTATCCTCACTTGGAATGAATTCAATCGAATTGGCTGAAAACCTTCTATTGGAGGAAGGCATATGTACAGTTCCTGGAAGCGTGTTTGGCCCTGGTGGTGAGGGGCATTTAAGGCTATCTTATGGTTCAACGGATAAAATAGTTGAGGGTATTGAAGGTATTAGGAGATTCGTGGAGAGACGACTATAAAAGTTTCAATTTAAGGCTTTCAGCAATCTCCTCGACGATTTTCTTTCTATTCCCCAAAACTAAAATTTGATGATTTCCAGGTAGGGCATTTACATATTCTTCCACGCCTCTATTTATTTTAATCTTCACCTGAGTTCTACATTTATCCGGCATCTTCAGAGAAGATTCTAAAATTCTTCCTTCCTCCACTAATATATGCTTCATCTTCTCATCAATAGATAATAAAGTTATATTGTTCCTCTTAAATTTAACATCGAGTGCTATGCTTCTTCCAGTTTCAAAATGTGATGTTACTTCAACATTCTCATTTGGTATGGTTAAGGGTGCTGTACAATGTGCAAGTATCACCGTGTTACTATTCATATCATAGCTTGACATGTTACCCATGAATACTGGTTTATCGGAGACTGAAGAAGCAATCATCATCGCAAGATACGAATTCATCTCCCCCTCACATACACTAAGAATTTTTTCGGAATTTAATAGGCTGAAAGATAGGCATGGTGTAACTCCATATTTCTCGATAAATCTGAAACAGTCCACTGTTATAGCCGTACAGTTGAATTTTCTAATTAACTTTTTAAATGCTATGTAAAGTTTTATAGCATCTTCAACTTTCTCATTTAATGTTATCTTCTTTTTGATAAGCTTCTCGAATTTTCTAACAGCTTTTTCAATTTCATTACCAGTTACCCTGTTAAGTTCATTCTCAATAATTTTATTTTCAATTTCAATACATTTAAATTTTAAATTCAATCTATTATTTGCTTTCCTATCTTTTCTTCCTATAATTAGAATTTTTGATCTCCTTAACAAATCAAAGATATTTACCACCCTGTTGAATGTTTCCAATTTTCTATAGATCCTTTCGATCGGTTCGTTTAAATATATTATTTTAGCTATTCTTCCAATTCTCCTAACCTTTTCACGTAAATTTATAGTTGATGGAAGCGAATTATCACTTTCATCCGCCATTAACCATAATGGGGCATTACATTTTCCACTAATTTCATATGCAATCTTCGAGGTTCCCCCAGTTAAACAGTATATAATGATGCCCCCAATCGAGCTGCTTTCTTTCAATTTTTCTAACGCATTATTAATAGATGAATATGGCCCTTCAATCAATATATTTACAGTTTCTATTTCCATCTTATCGACAATTTCTTTCAATCGTTTAATCTTCCACTTTAGCTTTTCCACTTCATGTACCTTTGAAGCCAAAAGTAATATGAGAATCCTGTATGCCATTCCTAAACCTAATAAGCAAATAATGTTAATATCTTTGTTGGTGATTCTATGAGTACTTCTAAAGACCCTGAATTACCGTCACCAGTAGCCATTAAGGTTAACGATCTAGAGGATTTAGCCAGATTTGTAGCTTCAATTGCAGGTCTTGGACAGCCAACTTATATTTTACATTTCATGCTCAAAGGTAAACATGTTGTTGGCCTCATGGCGATCTATAGAGATTACTATAAATATTATGGGATTCCAGTCTTCTATTATTTTGAAAGTGAAAAACCGATCGAAGGAAACTATTTCCTAGTTAAAGCTGAAGAAAATAGAGAGCATGTGGTAATTTCCAAGGGCACACGTCCAGGTTGGATCGCCATCCCAATAATAAGATTAAAAGAAAAACCTATCTTCCTTAAACTTTAATGCTCCTCCATAGCTATCTCCACACCACTACCACTTCTAATATCATTCAATTTCCCTTCCTCCATAATCTCTCCTATAATCGTTTCACCAATGCTTAAATCTGCATTATCTAGATAAATTATAATCGCCTGATTTAATATGGAATAGGTTACCTCCCCCCTCTTAACCTTCTTAGACGGATTCTCCAGCTTCACATTTAGTGGAAACGGTATGATAAGCCTGTTCTGGAACCTTACTATTCTAGTCCTCATAGGTAACTTCCTTTCAATATGATTTAACGTAAGAGGCGCCACTGCAACATTAACCTTTATTCTCAATATTCTATTCGGCGGTATCCGCATTTTTAATACTTTACATTCTTCCCTCTGCATCATCCTCAATATAATATGCAAATATTTATCATTTTTGCCGACCGAGAACGTTTCTGAAAAGAACCTCAAATAAATCTATCCTTCACAAAAGAATTACAATCATAATACTATACGATTCAACTTTGCAAAGAAAATTCATTATCAAAATTAAACGAGCAAATGAGATTAACAATTAAAATGGAACTTTTTCCATCATTTTTATACAAGTTTACCTTGTTCCCAAATCTGTGAATATATGAAGCCTTCAGAAAGCCTTTTAAAAGAAAAAAGCAAAGAATGGATATCGGAACCCTACAAAGGGAATTGAAAGA
>QMRB01000029.1 GCA_003649185.1 Thermoproteota archaeon
ATGTTTCCAAAAGAGTCGAGGGGAAAAACTGCCACTTTAAGAAGCCAATTATCCAAATCCAATTCGTCATAAATTTGGGAATGATGCAGCCAATCTCATATTCTCCAGCATTCACAGTTTTAAATTCGTCAATATATGTTCCATTTCCAACATCTGTGGCAAAACCGCTATGTACAATTACAATGAAATCTCTAACATTCACCTTCAAAACTATAATTGCAATTTTTAAACTTGGAAGCCGATCACCATCAATGCTGATAGCGTTCAAAATTATTCTACAGGCATCTTCACCATTAGCGTAATGTGGGGATGAAACTTGAAGCATAAGTCTACAGGTTTAGAAGTGTAATTCTGTATGTTCTAAAGCATTATTCAATTTGGCTTGAAAAGATTACTTTTCAAAGAATCCACTTGTAGTTGAAAGTAACCGTAGTCGATGAGAATTCCTGCAACAATAGAAAGTATACCGATGAGAATCACTTTCATAAGACAGGAATTATGTTAAAGAAATGTTAATTAAATTACCTCCGAAAAGCTAAACATGCAATATTGCTACTGGAAATTTTCGCTGGAATACAAGTATAGATTTTTTCGCCTCCCCAATTCACATCGAAGAATGCTAAAGGCTCAAAACCAGCTTCAACTAGAAAATGTTTAATTTCGCTAGGCATAAAACATCTAATACAATGAATCTCAGTAAAATGATCTAAAACCTTTTTCTCAGCAGAATTTAAGACGTAACATTCGATAAAGTATTCTACAATACTGTTCTCCACGTTAAAATCCATATTTACGGAACGTAAAATGATTGAATTTTCTCCAACAATTCTCCGCAGACTCCTCGTATATCCAAGACGTTTAAGAAATGACATACGAAAGGAAGGCCAAAAATCAAATATGAATAAAGCATTTCGATTTAAATGCTCTCTAACCCTAACCAGCATCTCCATCACATCTTTATCTTCTAATAAGTATCCGAAGCTTCCGAAAAGGCAGAAAGCTGCATCGAAAATTCTTCTTAAAGAAAATTTACGCATATCCTGAACTAAAAATTCAACTTTAAGATTAAGTTTCTCAGCCTTATTCAAAGCTTTATTAATCATAATAGGCGATTTATCTATTCCTACCACGTCATAACCCATACTTGCAAATGCCAATGAATGTCCACCAGTACCGCAAGCAAGATCCAAGATTTTATGAACGTCAATAACACTATATGAGTTAAGATACTCAACTAGATCTCTACACTCCTTCAAGTAATCCTTACCCTTATAGATAATATCGTAATATTTACCGTACTTATTATATGTTGAACTCACATCTGAATATATGCTGAAAATTGATAAATAAATTTTGAGACGATCACCGAAAAAGATATGTGAGAACCAATTTAAAATTTAAATGAGGGAAATATTTGAAAGAAAAATTTACTGAAGAAGAAGTTAAAGAAATTAGGAAAATTCAACCATACCTTGAGGAAGGTGAAGAAGTTTTAATAGTTGCAAGGCAAAGCAGAATAAGACCTGGAGGAAGCATAACAACACCAAACATAATCTTTGCAACTAACAGAAAATTAATTATCAGAAATCCATCGATGCTTGGACTGAGGGAAAGTGTTGAAGTTATCCCCTATAAAGAAATAACTGCAATACATTTACAGAAAGGAATATTCTCAAGCCAAGTTAGAATAACAGCACCAGGCTTAACAACCGAGCTTGGAAGATTCTTCCACTTAACGAAGGATGGAGTAGCAGGAATCCCTGCAATACCTAAAGACAAAGCCGTGAAACTTGTAAACATTGTGAAAGAAAGAATGAAAAGAATTAAAAGTGAAGGGAAAACTGAAATATCACCTCTAGACGAACTTAAAAAGTTAAAAGAATTGCTAGATATAGGAGCAATAACTCCACAAGAATATGAGGAGAAGAAGAGAAAACTTCTCAGAAAAATATGACTAGAATATAGGTGCAATAAAATATCTTTGATAAGACTTCAATAAAATTTAAACGTTAAAAATAAGGGATAACTTCATCTATAACATATTCCAGCTTAGCTGCAAGCCTATCATAATCGTTTAAATCACTCTTCGACAAAGCAGGAATTCTTATAATCTTAAACTTTCTCAAAAATTTCACTACATCCTTTGATTTCAAGGACATTATATCTCTCCCCAAATCCATTAAGCCAGCTACAACACTTCTAAATTCATTTCCCTCATATAGAACAGCCACACCTGGAGATACACCTATAACAACATCAACATCGTTTAACAATTCAATTGAAGGAATCAACGCATCATTATATCCCTCTACAACCAATATTTCATATTCATCTTTAAGTTTCGAATAACAGCTGTATATACATTGAGGTGCAAGTTTCCTGTAATATGCATTCCACTCATCAACATTGCGTACTAGAATAATTTTATCCACTGAATTTTTCAAACTATCCATATAAACCCTATCTTGGAGAACTAGCTTCTCCTTCAAATTTGACTCATTTACCAGAAGCATATTGACAATTTTTCCATCTTTCAACTCCGTATATCTTTCAGCTAAAAGATGATGGAAAATGTTTCCTTCAACCATATACATCCAGTCAATTAAATCCAGTTTAAAGAAGACTTCAAGATTTAACGGAGAAATTAAAGCATCAATAGGATTTAATATTTCATATGGTAGATTACATTTAGAAGCAGCCTTAAGCTTTATAATATCTTCACAGAAAAGTCTATTTTCAAACTTACAATTTAAAAATGCATCATATTGATACCACATATTGTGACCTGAACGTGGCTTGAAGACTCCAACCTGCATACCATGATTCAACAAGCCCCTAGCCAACGCCGTGGAAATAACGGTTTTGCCAGACGAGTACGGTATAAAACCAAATATAAATGTGGATGCCATTCCAACCACTCCACTTCAATCATCGCAGAGAAGAATAAAAATTTTCTATTATCACCGCAACATCAATATAATTTAAAATTCTAATTTCATTTCAAAGACTTAGTTATAGTTTTAATTTTTCTAAAAACAATTGAAGGAGTGATCAATGCTCCATAAATCACCGTGATAAGCACCACTATGAAACAAATATTTGGATATATTTCAGGATGCAGAAAGAAAGTTCGATTAGGATCATATATCATCGGTAATTGAGACATAATTAGAGCAGGTAGACCGCTTGCACACGTCGTCTTAATAATGATACTTTCAAATTCACTAAGATTCAAAATATGTTCACTTACAGTTCCTGCAAACCATCTCTCAACGAGAACCAAAATGGAGACAGCTAAACCAGAAAACAATTGTTCAGGAGAGATTGAAATGATAAGTCCAATATAAACAAAGAAGAAGGACTTAATGAAGAAAGTTATCTCCTCATGAAATTCTCTAAGCTGCTTCTTATTTACCTTAAATATCTTTTTAACTTCAAGTCTACTGGCAATATATTCGAAATTTGTTATAACAAGACCGAAAAGTAAAACGGAGAGTGCACCTGAACCCTCACCGCCAATACTCTCCGAAACTATATAGGTTAGAAAAACTATGGCCAACGTTAACATGTAATTAAATTTTCTATTCTCCAATCTATCTAAAATAGCACCCCAAACAACACCTATAATAGAACCCAATATTATAGAGTTGCTGAAAGATAGAAATAAAAGTTTAAACCCTTCAAAGAGGGAAGTCTCAGGCATCATAATCATCCTAATAAGAGTTATACATGTAATTATTCCTATGGGATCCGTCAAGACGGATTCCAAGAGAAGCGTAGTTTTAACCCTATCAATCTTTAAACCTGAATCTTCAAGGGTTTTAACAATACTCATCGTTGTAACGGTACTTGTACCTGAAATCATACTTCCTAAAAGCAATCCTTGGAGAAGATCAAAATAATCCGGCATGAAAAAATTCAACGTTAAACCTACAAGCAACATAGTTATAGGATAAGTAAATAAAAGAACAGTTATACTTGTAGGAAGCATTTTAACAAATAATCCAATATCAACATTAATTCCAGCATCGAACAATATGATGCATAAAGCCAAAATACTCATCAAAGAAGACAACCGTATAAACAGTGATGGATCATAAAGGTGTAGAATGGGACCTAAAATAATTCCGAACAATAATAGCCAAATTACATCAGGTATTTTAGTCCTACTATAAAATAGCTGGCCAAGATAACCCAATATAATTGTAAAGCAGAAGAGGAGGATGATATTCATCGTGTTAATCATCTTCAATCAGCCTTTTCCAATCGATAAAGGAAACTGCCAGCTAAATCTTCAACTACACTCTAAATATAGTTTAACAGTAAATATTAAAAGGTTTATAAAAAGATGTGTCATTTAACACTGACAACAGGCGTCAACTCTCTCAAAGTTAATTTAACAAGAACAGACATTAACAGATTGCTGAAAATCAACACATATATTGAGAGGTTAAGGATAAAATTTGACAGATCCGATAACTGGCTGGATATTATAAAACTGAGCACAGCAGTCGGCAAACCCCTACCAACATTTAAATAGAAAAAATATTTTTCATAAGAGAATTCTCTTTTAATAGTTAGCGGCAACATTACGAAGAGTCTGCATAAAAACAGCAGTAAAGTTATAAGCAGTCCAAAAAGAAATTCAAAGGAACTTGCAACCGTAAAAGATAAACCTAGAATAACGAAAAAGAAAACCCTTATAAGAAATGTTATCTCTGAATGAAGGCCGCCTAACAGATATCTAATTGAACCAACTTCATGTACATCAAATTTAAAACCGAAAATTCTTCCAACCCTCTCATAATTTCCAATTATAAATCCGAAGATTAGAGATGCAAGTGGACCACTTCCATCCATCCCTTCAGCAAAGGAATATGCAGCTATCAACATGGCAAGAGTTAGAATGTAAAAGTATTCCTCACGCCTAATAGCATATATGATTATTAACCATAAAACTCCAATTAACCCTCCAACCATCATTCCAGCAGAAAACTGTGTGAAAAGCATCTTCAAACTTTCAACAATCTTAACCATACCCATTGAAAGATAATTCAAAGATGACAAAGCCACTATGAAACTTAGAATATTTGAAAATGCAAGTTCAAATGAAAAATATGTTAAACTTTCCTCCTTAATATTCATGCTTCTAAGAAGAGTGAGTAGAACAGTATTTCCGCAGCCGCCAAACAATGCTCCAAAAGCTAGGCTGATAGCCCATCTAAAATTGAATAGAAATTTGAAGAGAATTGAAATTACAGAGAAGGAAAATATGAAACTTAACAGGGAAAGATAAATCAATTTAGAATTTTCAAAGAGTCTTTCAATCTTCAATCTTAAACCACTATCAAACATTAAAACTGCAATTGCAAAACATGTGAAATACGGTAGAACTGAAGAAATATTTGAAAAGTTAAAGAAATTGAAGATTGGACCCAAAAATATTCCGAAGAGTATGAGAAAGATGATTTCAGGAATACTGAAAACTTTGAAGAGCATAACTCCAATAAAGCCTAAAAAGATTATTACCGATGAAGTGATAAAATCCCACATAACTGCACTCATAATTCTTCTAATAAATTGAATTAAATATAACTATTAAAAGTATTTCTCAACGAATAGATCATATCTGTAAATGAGGAAAAAATTTAAGAAACATATTCATCTAAATTGGAAGGGCTGATAGAATTGGAGGAGGAAAGAATACCCATATCCGAAAAATTAGAGGTAATAAATTATACGACAATATATAAAAGCGGCAAATGGTGGACTGCTGTAGCTCTCGTAAACTCCTTTGGAAGAAAACAGATCTCCCTTTATTTATGGTTGAATAGAGATGGAAAATGGAAGAGAAATCAGAAGTATACGATTCACAGCCGATCCGAATGGGAAAAAATAAAGGAAGCAGTGGAAAAATATTTGGATTCACTTAAACCTTAACATTCATAAGGGTTTCATAGATTCTCTTCGATATATTTGCGATAACTTCTTCACCACTACGGATAGACGATCTATCATTAATGTTCAATTCATTAACGAAAACCGCTAAAGCATAGTCACGCTGCGAAGTCATAATTATACCTGCATCATTAACCACACCTGGAATAGTTCCAGTTTTATGTGCAACAATTACATTTCTAGGAAGATGCCGCCTCAATCTATTATAACCTGTCTGGCAGTATGCCATAATACCTAGGATCTCATCACATGCTTCAGGAGTTAAAATCGACCTATTATAAAGCAAAGAGAAAGTTCTAACCATATCTCTAGGAGAAGTAACATCATTCACTTCATAATCACTTAAAGCTGAAGTATCCTTGGAAACTTCAAAATATTCTGAAAATCTATTTTGAAGTTTTAAACTTTCCAATGTTAAACCCATTCTCCTCCTTTTATAGTATAATTTCTTTGCAACATCTCCAAGGCCGCCTTCAATCAACTCTGCCTCCCCAATACTTTTCAGAAACTCCTCAAGTTCAGTTCTTTTCTCCTCTTTTACGCTATAAAAGCCGAATATCATCTCTTTACAATTATATGCAACATGCGTGTTCACTAAACCAAGTTTACGAATAGTTTCATTTATATTATCTCTTCCAAGTATTTCTACAAGAATGTCGGTTGCCGTATTGTCACTTATCATCATCATCAATTTCGCCAGATCCCTAATCTTCAAATTTAAACCCTCATCCAAATATTGTAGAATGCCTGAACCGGGAGATCTATCATAAAACTTATAGTTATAACGATCCTCTAAGTTCAATAGGCCCTCATTCACCTGCCTGTAAAGTTCTATTAAAACATATATTTTGAAAACACTTGCAGTCAGAAATCTATCATCAGGATAATTATATACTTCTACACCGCTCTTGAAATCTTTAAATCCAACACCAACCTTCCCTTCAATCTTCCCAGTCTCCTCCACAATAATCGCTCTAATTTCATCCTCTAATTCCATGAAACCACCACAAGTAATATAGCTTCAAAGAAAATATAATTATTGTTCAATAATAATCTCCGAGAAGAAATCGGTTACCTATGTTAACCCTCCTCAATCCAGCCTCCCTAGCTATTCGTAAAGCTTTTTCAGCATGAGAAAAACTTGTAGGTGGAAGATCAACCAATAGGAAATCGGGGTGAAATGCAAGAAGCGAGAGAGGAATATCTCTATCCAGAGATGCGAGAAAACTTGAAATTTGCTCAACTTCATAATCGTCAACATATCCTGGAACTAAAAGTATACTTGCAGCAAATAATGGAACTTCCCTTCTCTCCCCACTTCTATCAACAATATATTTTACATTTTCAAATAGATTGCCAGGATCAATTCCAGTCAACGCTTTATATATTGAATTAGACCAAGCTTTCAAATCAAATTTTACTATTCCACCACTATCAAGCGACACATCTACAACTCGACTTAAAAAATTTCTGCTGAAATGGCCATTGGACTCCCAGCAAATTCTGATCAGTCTATCTTCACGCTCAGCCATCTCTAATATTTTTTCAGAAACTTTCAATGCATGAATAACCTGTGGAGAAGGATCTCCTCCAAAGAAGCATACGCATCTAGTTTTATCGTTAACTTTCGAAGCCAACTCATCTGAAGAGACATATCTTCTCGAATCGGATAGCATAAATCTATAATTCCAGTTCTGACAGAAGAGGCAATTCGAGTTGCATGCACCATAAAATACAGCTAAATTAAAGTAGCCTCTCTCACCTCCAACCATACAACTATATTTGGGGTAGCCTAGACCTGTATTTCCGGGACAGAACCATCCAGCAACACAGTTTGTAGGTAGAGGATCATAATACCATTCAAGCAAACCTCTATCTTGGCTTCCACCGATAATTATCAACCGCCCATCAACATTAACTCTTAAACCACAAAAACCTCTACCACCTGGAGGGATAATACAGTTTAAATCACATATGCCGCATCTTATACCATTTACATTTTTGGGAGGACGCGGTGGAAGGTTAAATTTCAGCCTCGAATTAAAATGAACTCTTAAAGCTATCTTCAAAGCCTCTTTAGGATTATTCCTCAAACAATCCGCACAGACACCGATAACATCAGATATTAACAGGCTCTCCCTACCGCAAAGCTTACATTTTTTCTTAAACCTCCAATTTGAAGATGAAAATCTAAGGAAACCACACATATTCAATCACTTATCCAATAAGTTCAGTTGAATATTAAATTAATCTCCAAACATTAATGGCTGGAAGAATGGTTCAAAAAACTTATAAGATGAAAACGATGAAATAAATTTAACGTTTGTAAAGCTTATAACCATGCATACAAGGGGATTACCGTTGAAAAAGCTCGGATTAGTAATTGGAGATTGGAGAGATCTGGAAAGACTATTCAAATATTTAAAGGATTCAGGTTACAGGATAATTGGACCAAAAGTTGACGGAAATGTTATAAAGCTTAAGGAATTGAAGAGTCTCCGAGAATTTCCTAAGCAGATTTCAGATCATCAGGCTCCAGGATATTATAGACTTGAAGAGGGAGATTTCTTCAGAAATGGAGATGACTCCCCCAAAAAATATTTATTCCCACCTAAAATGGAAATATTCAAAGTTAACAGAGATTTAAGTATAAGTTTCAGAGAGATTGAAAAAGTAAAAATAGCATTCTTCGGAATAAAATCATGCGACACAGCTTCCATAACCATTATGGATAAAGTTTTAGGTGAACGTGGAGACAGCTTCTACAAGCATTTTAGAAAAGAATTGTTCATAGTGACTGAAAACTGCATTAAACCTGGAGAAAACTGTTTCTGTTCAAGTATGGGTACAGGTCCAAGAGTTCAAAGCGGCTTCGACATATCCTTCACAAGGATTGATGGAAAAATTCTATTTGAAGCTGGAAGTGAAAGGGGCGTTAAAATTCTAGAAAAATTAAAACTACCCCATGCAAACGCTAAATTGAAGAAAAAATTTATAGAAGTATTGGAAAAGGCAGCTGAAAAAGCTAAAGCAAACTTTGAAAAAAGATTTCTAGCAGAAAAACTGGAGTTGGCGATAGAATCACCTATATGGAAAGAACTCGCAGAAAAATGTTTAGGATGCGGAAACTGCACCATGGTCTGTCCCACCTGCTTCTGCTTCGACATATATGATGAAGTATTCCTAGATGAATATTCAAAGAGAGTTAGATATTGGGATAGCTGCTTCACCTATAAACATGCAGAGGTTGCAGGCGGCCATTTCAGACCGGAATTATGGGCAAGATATCGTCAATGGCTGCTCCATAAATTCTCATATTGGAAGAGACAATTCGACATGCTGGGATGTGTAGGATGCGGAAGATGCATAACATGGTGTCCAGTTGGAATAGATATTCGGAAAGCCGTTGAAAAAGTTCTAAAATGGGTGGATGAAAATGTTAGGTAAAGAATATGAATTCAAGATAGGGATAATTAAAAAAATCAGAGAGGAAACGTATAATGTCAGCACATTCCACATTGAAGTTGAAGGGTTAAATGGAGAAGTAAAACCTGGACAATTCAATATTTTATACTTATTTGGAGGAGGAGAAGTACCAATATCCATCAGTGAAATTGGAAGGAGAAGACTGGCACATACGGTGAGATTTACTGGAACAATAACCAACATGTTTAGAGAATTAACGGTAAACGATAAAATAGGGGTGAGAGGCCCATATGGAAATCATTGGCCAATCGAAGAGCATCAAAATGAAGATATATTAATTATCGGCGGCGGAATAGGAATAGCTCCATTAAAGCCTATAATACAATACGTAAAGGAAAAAAGAAGCAAATATGGTAAATTGATAATTCTTTATGGAGCTAGAACACCTAAAGACTTAATCTTTAAATCTGAATTCGAAGAGTTTAGAAAGATAAGAGATTCAGAACTCCACCTAACAGTTGACAGGGGAGATGAAAAATGGAAGGGGAATATAGGAGTAGTAACTACACTTATACCTCCACTTAAATTGAACATAGAAAACACCGTGGCATTTGTATGTGGACCGGAAATAATGATGTACTATACGGTTAAAGATTTAGTGAAAAAAGGAATACCTGAGACGAAAATCTATATTTCACTGGAAAGAAGAATGCGATGCGGCATAGGATTATGCGGACACTGCCAGATAGGACCATACTTTGTCTGTAAAGATGGCCCCGTCTTCCCCTACTGGAAGATAAAGGAATATTTCGGGGTGAAATGGATATGAATATTAAATTAGCCGTATTCAAATTTGCAAGCTGCGACGGCTGCCAACTTCAAATATTAAACATGGAAGATGAAATATTACAGTTAACGGGAAAAATTGAGATAGCATATTTCATGGAGGCAACAAGCAGAAAGCTGGAAGAACCATACGATATAGCGTTAGTGGAGGGAAGTATAAGCACCAAATGGCAAGAAAAACATATAGAAAAAATAAGGGCAAATTCAAAATACCTTATTGCAATAGGGGCCTGTGCAACAGCAGGAGGAATACAAGCTCTGAGAAACTGGAGTAAAAATGAAGATTACAGTAAAAAAGTATATCCGAAACCTGAATGGATAGATACGCTTGCAGAGTCTAAACCGATATCAGACTATGTAAATGTAGACTACGAGGTGAGAGGATGCCCAGTAAACAAGGATCAATTATTATGGATTCTAAGCCAACTAATCATTGGAAAAGAACCATTCACACCCACCCACAGCCTCTGCATCCAATGCAAAATAGAAGGAAACACATGTATAATGGTGGCAGATGGAAAACCATGCCTCGGCCCTATAACTATGGCGGGATGTGGAGCACTATGCCCAAAATATAATAGAGGCTGTTACGGTTGCTTCGGGCCGATGGATGCTTCCCAAGCTGAAAAACTAGCAGAACACTTCATAAATATGGGTATGTCTAAAAGAGAGGTAACATTAATGTTTAAAGGTTTCACATCTTGGAGTAAACCATTTAGAAAGGTGGTGAGCAAATATGGTGGAGACGAAGATTAAAGTAGACTATTTAGCTAGAGTTGAAGGAGAAGGAAATCTATATATTAAAGTGATTGACGGTAAAGTTGAGAGACTTGAAGTTGGAATCTTCGAAGCTCCACGATTCTTCGAAGCCCTCCTCATAGGTAGAAGATTTCATGAAGCACCAGACATAACTGCAAGAATCTGCGGAATCTGTCCAGTGGCATATATTTTCAGCAGTTGCAGAGCCATGGAAAAATTATTCAACATAAAAATACCGGAGGAAATAGAAGTTTTAAGAAAGATTCTATATTATGCCGAGTGGATTCAAAGCCATGCACTGCACGTCTTCTTCCTACATGCACCGGACTTTCTAAAAGTAGACAGCATCATGGAGATAGCTAAAATACATCCTGAAATTACTAGAAAAGCGTTGAAGTTAAAGGCATGGGGAAACAGAATCATAGAGATAATAGGTGGAAGATCAGTTCATCCAATCTCATGTAGAATAGGAGGATTCTATAGAATCATTAAAAGAGAAGAATTAAAGGAGATCTATGAGAAGAAAGAAGAAATGCAAAATCTGGCCAAAGAACTCTTAGAATGGATAATGACATTGAACATTCCGAAGATGGAAAGAGACTTTGAAAATGTATCTTTAAGAAATGATGAAAACGAATATCCCCTCATTGGTGGAAGGGTAATTTCAAATAAAGGTTTAAATGTAGTAGAAGAAGAATTCGAAAAATTCATTGAAGAATTTCAAACACCATATTCAACGGCGCTAAGATATAAAATTAAGGGTAGAGGACCATACTTAACAGGTCCACTTGCAAGATATAATAACAATTATGATCGAATTAGAGGAGAAGTAAAGGAGACTGTTGAAAAACAAGGATATCAAGCCCCACTTAGAAATACTTTTCAAAGCATAATTGCGAGAGCAGCAGAAATCTATCATGCAACATTGGAAATTGGAAGACTTATAGACAACTATGTGGAGCCTCAAAAACCCTATATTGAGGTAGAAGTTAAATCGGGAACTGCTTATGGAATAACGGAAGCACCTCGAGGAATATTATATCATGCATATGAAGTTAATGAGGAAGGAATTATCGAGAAGGCAAATATAATATCACCAACAGCGCAGAACTTAGCATACATTGAAAAAGATCTACTGGAACTTATACCAGAACTTCTCAAAATGAATTATAATGATGCCAGATTACTGGCTGAACAGACTATAAGAAATTATGATCCATGCATATCATGTTCAACCCACTTCCTAAAATTAAAGATTGAAAGAAAACCTTAGGAATTGATCAATCTTCTAGCAATATTCACCAATGCATTAGAAACAGAAGATTCAGGGTAAAGTTCAACATATGGTTTAAAACTTGCATATGCATAATTGATGGAAAGATCGAAGGGAACATCAACCATTTCAACGCCAATACTTGAAACATAGTCTCTAATTTCAGATTCAACTCCACCCTTCAATCCAGCCTTATTCAAGATAACAGTGAAATCTCTTAAACTTCCAATCAAGGAGTAAAGCTTTTTCAAGTCATGTAAACCCAGCCTTGTCGGCTCAGTAACCACAAATAATTTCTCAACAGATTCAACAATCAACTTTATAGGTTTCCCGGTTCCCGGAGGAGAATCAACAATTATAGAATCATAGGAAGTATTATATGAATCTAATCTTCCCATCAATTCCTCAATGATCTCTGAGTAGCCTCGCTCACCCGGCCGCAACTCTCCCACCAATAAATCTAAATTCGATGAAAAAACTCCGAATTTAATCCAGCCGACAACAGATTCATCTTCAACTATAGCCTTCCTGGGACATATATAGAAGCACATTGCACAACCTTCACAGAGAGTTTCGAGAAACATCAATTTTTTATTGGGAATTAAAATTAATGCGTGGGGAGGACAATTTTCAGCACAAACACCACATAAATCACATTTATCAAATATTATTTTAGGGGAAAATCTTTTAACTTGCCCAATTATCTTCAACTCGCCTACTCCCAAAGCCGATGGAACAGATGGATTCTCAACATCCGAATCTACAAGCAAAACTTTACAATTAAATTTAGATGAAACAATATAGGCTAAATTCACTGCGATAAAGGTCTTCCCCGTTCCACCTTTACCTCCAATAACGGCGCATCGCAACTTAAATAGCCTCCAAAACTTTCTCAAAAACATTTACTAAAGATTTTGCAGCCTTAGAATCAGGATTAAACTTTAATAGAGGAGTCATCATCGTATAGGATTTCACAACATCCAAATCATATGGAATTGAACCGATAACGTCATATTCATCAATAATTTTCGATGAAAAATCAACATTTATATCAAATTTATTCAGAAGCATTATCCATTTAACATTTAAACTTTCAGCCACATTTATAAGCCTCACAGCACCATTAAGCGATTGAGGAATCGGTTCAACCACCACTAAGAGCAAATCTGCACCTGAAATGCTTGAGATCACTGGACAACCAATTCCGGGAGCAGAATCAACAATATAAAAATCATTTTCAGGAAAATATCTTCTCAAAGTTGATTTAACCTCATAGACAAGTCTACCACTATTAGCTCCGCCGGGAATCAAATCCCCTGTAACTATAGGAACACCTTCAACACTCTCCACCACAACTATTTTACCTGTCAAACGCTCCCTCATATCTATAGCTTTAACTGGACATACAATGGAGCAGACGCCATATCCCTCACATTTCTCATAATTTATTTTCGGCTTTCCACCATCCATTTCAATAGCGTTAAATTTGCAGGCTTCAACGCATCGTCCACAACCAATACACCTATCATAATTCACAATTGGAATCATGCTTCCAAAATATTTCCTCTCAGCTATAATCTTACCGGCTCCGCCTAGAGATAGAAGAAGATCAGGAGCCTCAACATCAGCATCAGCAGAAGCCAATGAAAAACCATTAACTTTCAAAAAGTATGAGAAATTACTTGAAATAAAAGTTTTACCTGTTCCACCTTTACCACTAGCCACCACAATCTCCAATTTATACATGTACCCCCAATACTTTTACAGCTTCACTTAAAGGTATACCTGGATTAACAGTGTATGTTCTTATATTTGTCTGTTGAAGAACCATCATCAAGTTTGGTCCAAACCTTGAGCCTAAAACTGCAGCTGCACCTATTGAAATAATCCATTGAGCCAATGCAATTCCAACTCCACCTGCACCAGTAGCAAGACTATTGGGAATTATCTGAAGATTTAAAACTCTACCATCCCTTAAATCTAAGATTCCAACATAAGGAGCCCTTGCAAATCTATAGGATATTGGAGAATTAAAGGCTAGATTTCCATCCAATGTAGCAACAACTCTGAATACTCCCTCCCCTGGAGGAGGAATATTCGGCATATTCTGCATGGGAAAAGCTCTTCTCCCCATACCTCTACCTAAACCTCTTCCCATCCCTCTATAGCCCGAATACAATAATGCCACCTCCAATAACGGATAATAATAAGATAAGTTTAAATTTAAATATTATGTGATATGACACAAAATATTAATCGCTGAGCTGCTTATCCATAACTGGATGAATAATCTCTTTAGGAGCCTTAGGAAACAGTTCAAGATAAGGTCTCAAAACCCTTGGAATCACAACCGATCCATCAGGCTGCTGAAAATTCTCCAATATAGCTGTAATCGCCCTAGTCGAAGCAATAGCAGTGGAATTCAATGTATGAATATAACCCTTCTCAAATCCCTTTTCAACTTTCCTTTGATATCGAATTCCCAACCTATAGCTCTGCCAATCCGTGCAATTGCTACATGAAACCATCTCCCTATACTTTCCCTGAGCAGGCATCCAAGCCTCCAAATCATATCTCTTAGCTACAACAGAGCTTAACTCACCAGTACAAATATTAACAATTCTAAATGGAATCTCCAATCCCCTCCAAAGTTCCTCAGCATTTCTTATTAAACGTTCAATCCAATCCCATGAATCTTCAGGTAAACAGAAGACGAACTGTTCAACCTTATGAAATTGATGCACTCTGAATATGCCCTTAGTATCTTTACCATGTGCTCCAGCCTCCTTCCTAAAGCAGGGACTGATACCTGCATAGAGAAGAGGAAGATCCTCTCCTCTAAGAAGCTCATTGAAATGATATGCAGCGATCGGATGCTCACTGGTAGCTATAAGATATAGATTTTCACCTTCAACTTTGTAGATAGCCTCCTCGAAATCTCCAAGAGGAGTAACACCCTCATACATTTCACGTCTAAGCATATATGGTGGAAGAACAATTCTGAAACCTCTCTGGGAAAGATAGTTTAAGGCATACATTAATAATGCAATATCCAACCAGACTAGATCATCAAATAAATAATAAAATCTTGAACCCGCCACAACTCCAGCTTTAAAAGTATCCCCTAAACCTAGAACTTCAAGCATATCGGCGTGGCCTACAGGCCTCCAATCTATAACTTCATATTCCACGTTAAATCCTTCAATTTGGCTAAGAAATTGATTTAGAAAACCCTTCCAAACTTTAGGTTTACCGTAAAATCTTATTGGAACATTGCCACTTTCATCCTTACCTATAGGAACAGAATCATGAACAATGTTGGGAAGACTTAAAAGAACTTCATTTCTCTTCTTCTCCAATTCACGTAGAATACGCTCCTCTTCACTTATCCTCTCAGAAAGCTTTCTAGCCATTTCAATTCTTCTCTTCCGCTCCTCTCCTTTAAGCGCTGCAATCTCCCTTGAAATAATATTATGCTTCCTCCTCAATTCGTTAAGCTCCGTTAAAGTTCGTCTCCACTTCAAATCTAATTGGAAAGCTAAATCCACTATAGACTCGTCTAATCCCCTTCTACGCTGAGACCATTTAATTTTCTCAGGATTATTTCTAATTAGATACAGCATGCTCCACATAGATTCACCTTCAATTTATCATGAAATTAATCTACCAAGACACTGAGTTATAAGGTTACAATTACATATAAAGTTTAAATATCGTTAGCATCGTCTAGCAGTTTATTTTTGGATGGCTATTTTCAAATTTAGGAGCTTTTCAAGATTTGAAGCATTTTAAATACAAGTCATCAACAAAATCAATAGGCCTTGAAATGAAATCACCATCCCCCTAAACTTTACTCCAACTCATTTCATAATATCAATAGTTATAAATAAACTTGACATTTTAACTATATTCATGACATCTCCTTTTGTGCAAGGTAGACGAAGAGGATTTACAGAGA
>QMRB01000030.1 GCA_003649185.1 Thermoproteota archaeon
CTATTTAAATCTAACCGCAATTCATCTCCCCACTAAAGATGGAGAGTTTTCTTGCGGTAATTTTTATAAAAGAAGTTTATTCAACTTTTAGAAGTTTTTTCCTCACTATATACAAGTTCATCTTTACTGTATGAGGCAAGCTCATAGAATTGGGTTAAATGAATTGCTGCTCTTGGACAGATCCTTTCACACTGCCTACAGAAGATACATCGATCAAGCAGAAATATCGGTCTCCTCCTATTGAGCGTTTTATCACTCTCAACCATTTTGATGGCGCCTGCAGGACAATCCCTTTCACAAAGCCCGCAGCCGACACATCTGTCAATATAGAATATGTGTCTACCTCTATATCTCTCAGCCGGCTCAATCCTTTCAAACGGATATTTTACAGTTATAGGCTTCTTAAGGAAATGGTTTAATATCTCCCTTAACATGGCCATTTTACATCACCAACACTGCAAGGAATTTTGCAAGAATTAACTGTAAAATTGCTAGGGGAATTAAATATCTCCAGGCACCGCTTAAAACTTGATCTATCCTCAACCTTGCGAAAACCGTTCTCAGAATTGTGCTTAATATCACTACGAAAACCATTTTAATCAAATACCAAATTATCGGTGGAAGTATAGGTCCACTTCCACCTCCAAGGAAAATGGCTGTTGTTAGTCCAGCGCCGAAAACCAACATTAAATTATTGGATAATCTGAAGAAAGCGAGTTTTGGACCGGAATACTCTGTTAACCATCCTGCAACTATTTCGCTCTCAGCTTCAGGAATATCGAAGGGAACTCTCTCCAATTCTGCTTGAAGTGCTATTAGAAAAATAATGAAACCTAAAGGTTGGAGGAGGATATAGGGGATTGGCTGATGATCGGCAATATAGGTGATTGAGAGGGAAGCGGAATCTATGGCTACAGAAGCCAGTGAGATGAACATTGGAATTTCGAAGCCTAAAAATTGGAGGATGGCTCTTGCAGCTCCAATGCTGCTAAACCTGTTCGTTGAAACCCATCCTGCCATGAAAACTATAATTGTATAGATAGTCATTAAGGTTATTATTAAAATTAAATCTCCTTCAAATGGATGTAAAATTGGATACCCGTTTAATGGAAGATAGAATGATGCGAAGACTGGGAGAACAGGAGCTATTCCTGGGAGAAGATTGAACAGAAATTTATCCACATATCTTGGAGTCACATCTTCTTTGGTTAAAAGTTTAATGAAATCTGCTAGAGGCTGTAGAAAGCCTCTTGGACCAGTATAGAGTGGGCCTATCCTATTCTGAAACCTTGCGAAAACCTTTCTATCTATCCACTCGAATATTAAGCCGAGTATGAATAGGAAGATTAGTCCAGGAAATATGAGAATTTGAATTAGACTTATAATCGGATCAGCCAATTCACCGTCTCCCCCCATTCTCATACCATTCTAAACTGTATTTTCTAAGTTGACTGTGACTCCAAATCCATCTTTTATTTCTAGCTTTATCGATGAAGAGTATTCTTTCAGTGCAACAGTAGCATGGGTCTATACTTGCAATTATTGCAGGAATATCAGCTATATGATAACCCTTCAACATTTCACATACAGCCGGAATATTCGCTAAAGTGGGAGTTCTAATTTTAACTCTATATGGATTCTCCTTTCCATCAGATTTTACATAGTACATTAATTCTCCTCTTGGAGCTTCCACTCTCACCGTAGATTCCCCTGGAGGAGGAGTTCTCTTCAGCTTTTTCATTATCGGTCCACTTGGAAGTTTATCTAGACATTCACGTATTATGTTGATTGACTCTAAAACTTCATCCACCCTTACAAGCACCCTGGCAAATACATCACAGTATGAATATGTGACCAGGTTGAAGGGTATCTCATCATATGATGAGTATGGATCATCGAATCTGACATCCGTTTTAAGATCCGAAGCCCTTGCCACTGGGCCGACGGCACATAGATCTGTTGCAGCGGACTTGTTTAGAACACCTATATTCTCAGTTCTCACCTTTATGGTCGGCTCATTTAACACAACACTCTTATAGTACTTTGTTCTCTCCTCCAAATAGTCCATACCCTTTTTAATAGCCATCTCCATTTTAGGCGTTATGTCATAGACAACTCCACCTATAAAGTTCATTGAGGGAGTAACTCTATTACCGCTTATAAGTTCAACTAGATCCATAACTCGCTCCCTATCTCTCCAAACATACATGTAGAATGTTAGGAAACCGAGCTCCATTCCAAGGACACCTAGCCATAATAGGTGGCTGTGAATCCTATTCAGCTCGTTAATTATAATTCTGAGATATTGTGCCCTTTTAGGAACATCCACATCATGAAGTTTCTCAACGGCGATACAGTAACATGTTGTGTGGGGTACATTACATATACCGCAGATCCTCTCAGACAGATAGATTCCCTGAACCCATGATCTCAGCTCCATACCTTTCTCAATACCCCTATGAACGAAGCCCAATCTGGGCTTAACGTTTACAATTATTTCACCATCCAACTCGAAGTTAAATTGGAAAGCCTCTTTTATAGCTGGATGTTGCGGGCCGACTGGAATTTTATAGGTGGACATTACGTTCCCTCCATTTTCCAATCCTTCCTCAATGGATATACACCTTCAGGCCAATCGTCTGGAAGTATCAACCTCTCTAAATTAGGATGACCTGTAAATACAACGCCTAATAGATCGTGAACTTCCCGCTCATAGAGTGTTGCTCCAGGCAACAGTTTAACGATGGATTCGATCTCGGGATCATCCTTCGGAACCTTAGTTTTAACATTAACCATTAAAGTTCTTCCATAAATGGCTAAATGATATATTAGTTCAATATATTCGCCAAAATCCGTTCCAGTAATGGTTACAATATGGCGTAGACCGAAATTTTCTTTTAGAAACTTCACAAGGGGAATCACCGTTTCCTTGTTCACCGTAACATAGATATATCTTGGTGCAGCAATTCTAGATTCTAATATTTTATCATTGAAGGCAAGTTTCAATTCTTTCAGGATGAACTCCTCTCTGCTAATGGTCGTCAATTACTTCGCCTCCTGCAGTTTGGCTAAAAGTTTAGCAACACCTTGAATTACAGCCTGAGGGTGAACTGGACATCCAGGAATATAGACATCTACAGGTATGACCTTGTCGATTCCTCCAAGAACATTGTAACATCCCCAATAGACGCCGCCTGACGTTGCACATGTACCTGCAGCTATAACAAATTTAGGATTCGGCATTTGCTCATAGATTCTTTTAAGCCTTGGAGCCACCTGCCTGGTAACTGCACCGGTAACGACGAGCACATCAGCATGCCTCGGACTTCCCTTCAACAATATTCCAAATCTTTCAACGTCAAATCTAGGGGTTAGAGCAGCCAAAACCTCTATGTCGCATGCATTACATGCACCGGTACACATGTAAAGTATCCATGGACTTCTAATCCTCGACCAGCCTATTATGGATACCATGAAATCACCTCTTAGGAAGCATAACTAATGCGGAAGTGAGAATAAGAGAGTATAGGATTAGAAGGAAGATTTGGGCTTTAACGGATACTGCCAGAATAAAAGCAGCTACATCGAAGATGGTGAAATATATGGCAAATTTATATAGTTTAGTATTCATCTGGATCTTTTCAGGTGGAAATCTGTCGGGACCTTCACCACATGCATATGGATCGAGCTCCATATCGGTATGTGAATGTTTAAAGCTGAAACGCTTACCGAATAGATATGACAAGTAGATTATGATTGTAAGTAAGATAAAAACTATTGGAGCGGAAAAAAATAGGTCAACCCTCAAATTCCATCCACTCCTCTTCTCTACGACTTACAACATAATTATTTATAAGTTTTAGGATAAAAAGAAAGGAGAAAATCATATAGGTTAATCTTGGAGAGGAAAGGATGAGATCAGTGGATAGGGAGAATTGGAGGAGAAGGTTCAGCGAATGGTTTAGAGAGGTCTTAGATGAAGCTGAAATTTATGATTATAGGTATCCTATAAAGGGATGTGGAGTTTGGAGACCGTACGGATTTGCCCTAAGAAGAAATGTACTCCAAATTGTAAGAAATATTTTAAACTCCACTAACCACGAGGAGATTCTTCTCCCACTACTCATCCCGGAAAATTTTCTAGCCAAGGAAGCTGAACATGTAAGGGGATTCGAAGACCAAGTATACTGGGTGACTATGGGTGGAAGAGATAAGTTGGATTTGAAATTGGCGTTGAGACCGACGAGTGAAACTGCAATAGGACCTATGCTTAAACTATGGATAAAATCCCATAGAGATCTACCTAAGAAATATTATCAAATAGTGAGCGTATTTAGATATGAAACTAAAGCTACAAAACCGTTGATAAGGGTAAGGGAGATAACAACCTTTAAGGAAGCGCATACAGCTCATGCAACACTGGAGGAAGCAGATAAACAGGTGAGAGAGGCTATAGGGGCATATGCGAAAATCTTCGATGAACTCGGCATTCCATATGTTATAAATAAGAGGCCTGAATGGGATAAATTTGCAGGGGCACTATATACCATTGCATTTGACACCTTAATGCCTGATGGAAGAGCAATGCAGATAGGAACTGTACATAACTTGGGGCAGAACTTTTCAAGGGCATTCGAAATAAAATATTTGACGAAAGATGGAAGACAAGAATATGTATGGCAGACCTGTTATGGAATATCTGAGAGAGTTCTAGCAGCGTTAATATCGATACATGGAGATGATAGAGGTATGGTTCTACCTCCAAATGTTGCACCCATCCAAACCATTATAATACCGATTCCATATAAAGGTGAAGAAGAAAAGATTTTGGAGAAATGTATAGAGATAGAGAATATTTTAAAGAAAAATGGAATAAGGGTTAAATTGGATAATAGAGAAGACATAACGCCTGGAAGTAAATTTTATGATTGGGAGAGAAGGGGAGTACCCACTAGAATAGAGATAGGGCCGAAAGATTTGAGGGAGGGAAAAGTGACGATAAGTAGGAGAGACACTTTAGAGAGAATAAGATGTAGAGAGGAGGAGATGGTGGATAAATTGAGAGAACTCTTCAAATTGATCCATGAATCCATGAAGAGAAGAGCTTGGAGCTGGTTTAAAGAGAACACATATAGAATCAGCAATATAGCTGAAGGGAGGAGAATATTAGAAGAGAAGGGGGGAATAATTGAAGTTTATTGGTGTGGCTCAGAGAAATGTGGACACAAAATACAGGATGAAACTGAATCTAGAATGCTTGGAGAAGCATTAGATTTGGAGAATATGGATATAGGTGAATGTATAATATGTGGAAGGAAAACATCTAGATTGGCGCGGCTAGCCAAAACATATTAGCCTTGTTTTAACTGAATTCTTTAACAGCCAATCAACTCTCCTATCCAAATCGTTGAAATGTTCCAGAAAATTCAAGCCAGATGATTCCGCCACCAGAGAGGCACATGCTCCTCCAACAGCGAAGGCAGTTACAACATCATTTGAAGATAAAATGGAAGCTAAGAAACCAGCATTCAATGCATCGCCGCAGCCAGTAGGATCAACAATCCGGGAAATTGGATAAGAGGGAAAGAACCAGCATTCCTCCTCGAAGAAAGCATAGAAACCTCTACTGCCAAGAGTTACAATGAGAATTTTTACTCCTAAATCTCTTAGACTTTTGAAACATAAACAGGGATCTTTAAATCCTAAACCATATTTCAATTCTTTAAGGGAACATTTAATCACGTTGAAATGGCCTAAAAATTTATGGAGAAAACAATTTCGAACAATTTTTACATAACCATTCTTATCGAAGGATCTTACAAAACCTTGAATATCTAAAACTTTAAATCCATCTATATCGGCGAAAAACTTCAACGTTTCAAGCGGAATTTCACTGCAGATCGGAGAGATCAAATAACCCTTACTGTTAAAGTGTTGACATTCTGGGGGATATATACCATCACATCGGGACAGCAATCTTAAAATTCTACTCCAATCCTTTAAATATTTTAATTCAAAGCTGGTGGTAGGATTCGAAGAGACTTTAACATTGCTAACATCAATTTGATATTTCTTAAAACACTTTAAAATTGTCTCTTCAAAATCGAAGCCTATCTTACTGATCACCTGCACCTTTGAATCTAAAATACTCGCCGTTAAACCTGCATATGTTGGTGAACCTCCAATTGAAATATAACGGTTTCCAGATGGAAGAGATATATGGTCGATTGAAATATGACCTATAACGGTTAATTCGAAATTAACCAAAGTATACACCAAACTTATATAAGAATAAATAGGTATTTATCCTTGAAATCAAGGCGGTGAACAGGAATTGCCGAAGAAGAGAAAGTCAAGAGGCAGAGCGAAAGGAAGAAAGGGAAAGGAGGATAGAGTTCAATGCGACTCATGTGGAGCTTGGATTCCGAGAAGCAAAGCAAAAAAGGTGACGAGATACGTATCGCCGGTGGATCCTCAACTGGCCAAAGAACTTGAAAAGAAAGGAGCTATCATACAAAGATATCCCGTTACTAAATATTACTGTGTTTCATGCGCGATTTTTAGAGGAATAGTTAAGATAAGATCAAGAGAAGAGAGGAAAAGTAGAAAACCGCAAAGAAGATGAATCCACATTATCATAGATAGAAGATCGATTAATATTGTTCAGCTAGCTATTTATCCATTTTCCTAATTGAAAGCGTAAATTTACATTGTGTTTCATAAGAGGAAGAAGCGCGAGAGAATATATGTGGCTGGATTAACAATAAAACTAGAAAACTAGTTTTCATTAAAGGAAAAGTTAATTTAGAGTTATTTAAGATACCTACTTATAATCATGAAGTCTATCTAAAAACTCGTTAACAATGGTTATACATTGACTCGTTAAATATTTGACTGAACCTAAACTTATGCATGGAATATTTAGAGAAAATAGGAATAGTTCTGAAGGTAAATCTAAACCTAAATGTCCACCTAAAATAAAGCAGTATTCTTCATTAAGATCAAAGTTGAAATCACGAATATATGAGCCCTTTTCATGTAGATATATAAGCTTAAAATCTCTCGACTTAAAATTGGAAACTAATTTTTTAAAACCAATCTTTAAGAGATGGAAGCCTGAAGATGCAGATGCACCGCTTAATAAGTGTTTAACGATTTTAGCCATTGCAACCTCATCTCTCGGCAGATAGGATAATTCTCTTCCAGAGATGAAAATTGTTTTAGGTGGATTAGGTGGACCTTCAAGTACACCATAAAATTCAATCTCCCTTCTAATTGAACCATTTACTAGAAAGGCATTTATAATGGAACGGCAGATCACATCTAATCTTCCACTGGTTCCAGCAATATTCCGCAAAGAAAAATTTGGTGAAGTAGTAGCTGTTGAAGATTTAACTATGAAAATTCTTTTCAAAGATTTCACCTCAAAGACGACCAAACTTTGAATATTCTCATGAAAATTGTAATGTAACATAGAATAACCAGTAATAGGAGAGACCATTGGATGACATTTAACATGACGCCGACGGATATTATTATCATCCTCTCCCCTCTCTCCGCCAAACCTACACCTGCAAGATTTACGCCAAGCGATTCCCCTCTCGCCCTGCAATAACTCACCATTAGAGAACCTATTAACGCTATTAGACCTAGAAGAAGGAGAGATTGATCATAGAGGATTATGGAGGAGAGGACAACTGCATCTGAAAATCTATCCATAACTGAATCGAAGAAGCCTCCGAATTTTGAAGTTAATCCACTTAACCTTGCCACAGCTCCATCAAGAACATCGAAGAAGCCTGACAGTAAAATGAGGAAGCCTGCTGAAAGAAGGCTTCCTGAAACGATGAGATATGAAGATAGGAGGGAGAATACGAAGCCAATTAGAGTTAAAAGGTTAGGGGTAACCTTAAGTTTAACGAGAATATTTGCAAAGGGAAATATGAGAAAGCCGATATATCTGCGTAACTTGTCTAACAGGAAAATCACCCTTAAACAATTTAAAACAGGCATATATAAAAGAGATTTTGATATTCAAGTTTAAAGTTGAAATAAAGTGGAAGAAGAAAAGTTAAATAAATGATGGTTTAAGAACAAGCAAACTTTCCAAACAATTTTCATTTAAACATGCAGATTGAAATTAACCTTGAAATGGAAACTCCTTTCCACATTTAGGGCATTTAACATATCCGCATGATCCATAAACGGAGAATGGACAGCCTGAACATGCAAAAGCTCTAGCATATGCTATGTCAAATTTAAATCCGCAATATGGACATATAACCTGTTTACCTTTCAAATTCGTCTTCAATCACCGTTTAAAGAAAGAGATAACCTTATTTATATCCTTAACCATCAAATCTAAATTAGCAGTTTAACAGTGAAGGTATAATAAAATGAAGTTCACATATTTAGGAATACACGGTTTAGATGAACATTTCGGAAAAATCCCTCTAGGCAGCATTATTTTACTGCTTGGAACACCTGGATCTGGAAATGATATTTTTGCAATGCAGTCCCTATACATTCAAGCTGAGAAAGGTAAGAGAATAGTATATTTAAACTTGGATTACTCGCAGGAGGATATAGTGATGGAGATGGCGGCTTATGGATGGAGCATTGAGAAAGTAAGGGAAAAATGGATCTTTCTTGACGCATATAATAAGCCTGAAGAGGAAGTGGAGAAAATATGGATAGAATATTTAGACAGTATTGTTGAAGATAACTGGACAGCCATAGATACTTTAAACACGTTAATGGAGATCTTGGGAAGAGAGGAGACTGATAAGAGGATAAATGAGCTTAGAAGAAGAGCTAGAAAGAATACGGGAATACACTATATCATAATGATGAAGGGGGAGGAGGAGAGGAGAATAGAACAGCAAATTAAGAGATATGTGGATGGCGTAATAGAATTTAAAATGGTTGAGGGTGAGAATAAAGGGGTTATAAATGTGGAGAAGATGAAGAGGAGGAAGGGAACATGGCTGGCAAAAGAATACAGATTGACTGATAGAGGCATAGTTATAGAGACCGTTGGAGAAATAAGGTGAAGCTTGGAAAATTACATGTAGGTTAAGAAAAACTTTTTAAGTTTTTCAATAAATAAAGTTTTGATAAAAATTGATAGAAAGCAAACATAAAAGGGCGAGTAGAGGAATATCCCCAATAATAGCAGTTCTCCTATTAATAGTGATAGCAGTTGCAGCCTCAGTTACAACATACTCATGGATAAATTGGTTTCTGCAGGCACAGCAGCAACAAGCTTCAAGTATAATAAGAATAGAACAGGTGGATCTATCTTTGATAACTGCAAGCGGAATAGTTAGAATTTACGTTAGAAATATTGGCGGAGTCCCTGTCACTGTTGATGCAGTATATGTGAATGGAACGAAGTGGATATGCGACGATGTTAAAATAAAGCCTGGAGGTATAGGGGAGATAGTTGCATATAAGCCTCTATCAATTCCACCGTTAAAGAGCGGATATACAGTGGAGATAAAGGTGGCAACAACTGCTGGAACATCCGATGTTTACCGCGGAATCATACCTTAAAATCTTTCAATTTGTAGGGGAGTTGAATGAACCCTATAGATACAGTTAGGATAACTATATTGTTTTTAGGATTCTCAATTGCCTCGTGGCAGGATTTGAAGACTAGGGAGATCGACGATAAAATATGGGTAGCTATGTCAACGATCGGATTACTATTACTGGCAGTTCAAATTTATTTTGAGATGAACAGCATAATTCTAATTATGATCCTTCTTTCATTCATATTTTCCGCTGGTATGGGAATTCTACTGTACCAACTGGATCTGTTTGGAGGAGCAGATGCAAAGGCACTAATAGCCTTAAGCATAATAATGCCCATAATACCGGGCGAGATTATTCAGAGAGTATATACACATCCATTTACACCGATAGCTGTCTTCAACAACTCTGTTATAGGTGCAGCGTCAACTTCAATATTCATGGTTATAAGAAATCTGAAGGAAAAGATTTCAGGTGGAAAATTATTTGAGGGATTGGAGGATGAAAATACTGTAAAGAAGCTTCTGGCAATGATAACTGGATATAGAGTATCTATTGAAAAACTCTCGAAGGGAGGATTCAACTATCCTATAGAGGAGATAGAGATCTCGGAGGGTAAAGTTAGAAGAAGATTAAAGATAAAGGTGGGAGCATCCTCCGGGGAAGAAAACTTGAAGAAGATTCTGAAACTCTATGAGGAGGGGAGAATTAAAGGTAGAATATGGGCTACACCGGCCCTTCCAATGCTAATATTTATGACGATAGGGCTTGCAGTAACCTTCATCTGGGGGGATGTAATTTTCAAATTTATAATAATGCTGAGAAGTTAAAGTCACTAAACTTATTAAAGTAACAAATCCTAATTAAAATGTAAAGAAAATGAAGAGTAGAGCGATTTCCCCGATAATATCAGACATTTTATTGGCCGTTATACTTGTATCCATGTTTACCATAATATATTCGGCATCTACAAGCATAACGGGAAATATTAGCACATATTTCTGGGGAAACTCGGAGAAACTATTAGAAGATTTAACCATTGAGGAGGCCTTTATAAAGGCTGGAAATAGAACAGTTACACTTTATATTAGAAATGTTGGACAGATAACAACTATAATTGAAAATATTTATTGGAACAATACGAAAATGGAAGATCTAAATGGAAAATTAACATTGAAAGTAGGGGAGCTTACCGCGATTAAGATAAAGTTACCCAGTGCACCTGGACCTTACACTCCGCAGACGGTGACCATCACAACAAAACTTGGAAATAGATACGTTGAAGTTCTAGTTTCAAATCCGTGAGGTGTTAGGATGAGAGGCTCTTCAACTGCTTTAGGAGCAATGCTCTTCATAATAATATCTACAACCATATTGATGATGGTATTAACCTCCATGATGAATTATCAACAAAATTTAAAAACATATATGAAAAGGATGAGTAGAAAACTTGAAGAAAAAATTGAAATTATAAGAGTAAATGTTACTGATAAGGGAACGGAGATCTACATTTTAAATTCGGGTTCAACTGTAACAAATATAAGAGCGATATATTTGAATCATATATTAATAAAAGAACTTGAAGAATACTATATTCCGCCTGGAAGCATCAGAAAAATTGTGTTGAACAATATAAAAGTTAAGAGGGGAGATTACATAAAAATAGCTACGAATATGGGAAATACAGCCGCAACAATAATTGAAGATATATGAATGTTAGGTGATGATGAGTTATGGAAGAGAAACCCAAAACCTACATAAAGGTTTACCCTATAAATCCGCCGAACGCTTATGTGGGAATTTATGTTGACCCATTAACGAAACAATATAGATATGAAGTTCTCGAACCCAAATTGTTTCCAAAAGAAATGAAAATTTTCAATAGAATAAAGGAAATACTCTATGAAGAGTTAGATATAGAAGCGACAAATCTTAAAAGAGAGGAAATGGAGAAATATTTAGAGGAGAAAATAAAGGAGATTATCAAAAAGTATAAGATTAGAATAACCGAGGAAACGATCGCGAAGATAATGTATTATGTTAAGAGGGATTTCACAGGTTACAGTAAAATAGATGTTCCCATGAGAGATTCGAACATTGAAGATATAACATGTGATGGGGCTGGAACACCAATATATGTGTGGCACAGGGAATATGAATCCATGCCGACGAACATAATCTTTGAAACACCGGAAGAGTTGGACAGCTTCGTTATAAGATTAGCCTATAAGGCGGGTAAACATGTATCGGTTTCACAGCCCATAGTTGACGGTGCACTTCCAGATGGAAGTAGAGTGCAAGTAACCTTTGGAAAGGAGGTTTCACTTAAAGGATCCTCATTTACTATTAGAAAGTTTAAGAGGGATCCGTTAACTATTGTGGATTTAATTAAAAATCATACTTTATCAACTGAGATGGCAGCCTTCTTCTGGTTTATAATCGAAAATAGAGCGTCAATATTGATTTCTGGAGGAGTTGCAGCTGGAAAAACAACACTTCTCAACGCTTTAGCCATCTTTATACCACCAGAATTTAAGATAATAAGCATAGAGGAGACTCCTGAGATAAATCTTCCACATGAAAACTGGTTGCAGTTGGTTACAAGACCCAGCTTCGGAGCAAGGGAAACCAATATCACATTATTCGACCTTTTAAAGGCAGCGGTAAGACAGAGACCAGATTATCTAATAGTAGGTGAAATTAGAGGAGAGGAGGCATATACATTATTCCAAGCAATCTCCACAGGACATTTAAGTTTATCCACTATGCATGCGGATTCTGTTGAATCCGTTATTAGAAGATTGGAGTCTGAACCGATGAATATACCGAGAAAATTGATAACGGCGATGGATATCATAACGATTCAGGGAAGACTTACAATAGCAAATCATCCGGCAAGAAGAACGCTAACTGTAACTGAGATAACGGGGCTAGGTAGAAATAATGAAATATTAACCAATGAAATTTACCATTGGAATCAGAATGACGATGTATTTGAATATAAGGGAAGAGCATACATTTTGGAGAGGATAATTAGGAGAACCACATATACCTATGAAAGTATACAGAGGGAATTGGAGAGGAGGCAAAGAGTGCTTCAATGGATGGCTGAAAGGAATATAAGATATTACAAAGAGGTTTCAAGAATAATAAGGGAATATAGATTAAATCCGGATGTTGTTTATAGGAGGGCGACTCTACAGCGGGGAAGGGAATAAAAGTGAATGTAAAGGAATTCACTGCATTTACCTATAGAGTTCTAGGTGAAAGAATAAACTTTCTATACCCATATTTTGAGGGATATAAACTTATACTGAGAAAGGCGAATATTAAGATAAGCTTCGAAGCATATATTTCAACGTTAATATTCATCTCTATATTCACGTTCATGTTCTCCCTACCGCCAGCATATTTAATTCTTATATCCATTCCAACAATGAATATAGCTTATAAAATTCTCCTACCAATAGGGATTGCTGTTCTCACAGGTTTGTTGATATTTCTCACACTATATTTCTATCCATACTATAGGATAGACAATAGAAGGAGGAGTATAGATAACTCGATGCCATATATAGCCTCGTTCATGGCGATTCTCGCAAAGGCAGGAGCATCTATAGGGGATATTTTCAGAGAATTGTCGAAAATTGAAAGGCCGAAGGAAATTTCTGAAGAGGCATCAGAAATAATTAGAGACGTAGAGGTTTTTGGAAAAGATTTGATAACGGCGGTGGAGAAGAGAGCGGGGGAAACACCTTCAGAATACTTGGCAGAAGTACTTTTAGGAATATCAACAATGATAAGGATTGGAGGAAACCTTGAAGCATATCTTATAGATGAAGCTGAGAGATTTATAACGATAAGGAGAACTCTGATAAGGGAGGTTAACAGTATTCTCTCCTCGTTGACGGAGATCTATGTGATAATGGCACTGGTTATGCCTATGCTTTTAATAGTGATCTCAACTATAATCTCAATGATGGGTGGAATAATTTTCGGATTGAATGCGAAAATTATAATTGAAATATTAACTTTTATTCTGACACCTACAATATTTCTAACATTTACAATAATAATTGACACTATTATGACGGAGGATTAAATATGGAAAGAGTTGTAATTGAAAAGAAATTAGCGATCTATCTTCTGTCTGCAGTAATACTTGTATCAACATTAGCAACGGCTATAATTTGGTTCAACAGTAAACCTATTCAAAGAGACAATTTATTAACTGTCGGGATCATAGCTTCATTGACTCCAGCAGCCATAATAGATCATTTGGAAATGAGGAGAAAGCGGAAAATAGATGAGAGAATACCTGACTTTTTAAGGGAGATGGCTGAGAAAGCTAGAAGTGGAATGTCCTTCTTCAAAGCTTTAAAAGCTGCATCAGAAAAGGAGTATGGACCTCTACAAGTGGAGCTGAGAAGACTTGTAAACCAAATTTCTTGGGGAATGAATCCTGAAGAAGCCCTTAAAAGATTTGCCACCAGAGTTGGAACATCAACTTCAAAGAAAGTTGTAGTATTTCTGCAGGAAGTTTTAAAAATGGGAATGACGTCGGCGGAGATTCTCGGAATGATTGGAAAATATATAAGGTCGCTTCAGCTGATGGAAAGGGAGAAATCATCTGAACTTAAAGTCCACATGCTAACAATATATATAACCTTTGCAGCATTTACATTTATATCGACAATTCTACTTAAATCGTTCTTTCAACCTCTCTATCAGGCCACATCCAATGTGGGTGGAATAATAGCACCTATAATGACTCCTCTGGAGGCGAAACAGATATTTTATCATCTAATATTGGTGGAGGCTGTTACAAGTGGACTTATAATTGGAAAGATCAGTGAGGGACGTTTAATTGCAGGTTTAAAACATATAATATTATTGCTTGCAGCATGCTTATTGGCATTCAACTACATTTAAATTTATGTTAAAATTTTCTGAGATGAGAGATTAACTTTTCTTTGATCTTAGAGAAATCTTCGCCTTCAATTAAATATATACCGTAGGTGGCTACAAGCCGTCTAGCATCTTCGGATACTTGAGGCATAGCTATTAGAATTGTCTCATCACATTTCACATCATATGCCTTGGTGAAGATGGCAGCTATATATCGTTCATCCAAAATGGATCCTGAAACAGCTAGGTCGATTCCTATTAAGAAGCGTCTTTCATCTCTGCTCTTCGCAACTGTAAGATCGAAGCTGTGGGAAATGCCCGTTAAACCGGTTATGGACTGCTTTATATGGCATTCAAAGCCTAAAGAATTTAATGCATCCTTCAAGTCAAGTAGATATTTGAATTTTCCCTTTAACTCCCTTTTGGCTCGTTCACTGATCCTATAGAGATAGACATTTCTATAAATTGCATCTTCAAACCTGAAAGTGGAATTGCAGTTGAGGCAAATATGTTGAACAAAGGGATTATCGAAATCTCTTCCACAGGAAGTACATTCACACCATATTCCAGCCACTCTATAATCATCATTCAATTTTTTCAGTTGAACACCGCATTTGGGGCAGATGAGCTTACCATTCTTTTTAAATTTCTCCTCCTCGGCAAGAGTGCCGCAGGCAAAATGTTCAAGAACTCTGTGTTTAACTATGAATTTGCTTCCGCAATATGGACAGATATAAATGGTTCTAATATTAGCTGAAAGACAATTGGGACATAACAATATTTTATCAAAAAGTGAACGATCAAGAATGTCATGTTCAACCAGTACATCTAAAATTTCAGCTGTATGAGAGCTATCTACGTGAAAGAACTCTTCAACATAAGGATATCTAAAGCCGCAGTTAACATCGAAAACTGGAATTATTTCCTCCACATTTTTATCGAGAAGGTAGGCAATAAAATCGTAGGTTGAAGGTATACTGCTGGTTTCATTAGACATGAAAAGAACACCCAAAACCTCTAAAATATTCGGTTATATTTAAGCTTAAGCCCAGAACTTTAATATGAAAACTCTATTAAGTCAGGTTCACAAAGTAGGATTGAAACAGGATGAAGCCCCAACTCAACGTA
>QMRB01000031.1 GCA_003649185.1 Thermoproteota archaeon
GTTAACCAAGTTATCCCCAAGCTACACGCTTGGGGACGGGGCTGAATTGACACAGCCCTCAACTCCACATGAGGGGGTAGAGCTGGCCTGTGGCCTAAAACCTCTATCCCCAAAAGCGGAGAATCTCCCCGCTTCAGCGGGGAGAGTGTCAACATATATGGTGAGGGTAAGGTTGACTGAAAACTTTAAGAGTGCTTTAGCTAAACTGATAATATTCATAGTGCTCTACGTATCGCTTTCTGCAGCTATCCAGTTCTTTTTTACACGAATTTTAATTTCCTTGGCAAGTCCAGACATAATGAGCTATAAGGTTTATGTGGATGTTCTCCTAGCTCTTCTATTTGGATACTTAATTGTCCTCTCCTTCTCCAATCTTATCTACTGGTCTTTGAGGGTTCGATATGACCATTCTACCTCTGCAGCTGTAAGAAGTCTTTTTAAAATTATTGGCATTGGAGCCATGGTGGCCGTTCTTACAGGTTCCTTTTCAGATCCCACTGCAGGCGTCGCTTTAGGTGGATTTATCGGAATGGTGGTTGGTTATGCTTCACAGCATGTCTTGGGACAAGTGATGGCGGGGCTTTTTCTCCTCCTCTCAAGGCCTTTCATGATAGGAGATAAAATTGAAGTCTCAGGTGTTACAGGAATTGTAGAAGATATTACCACGCTCTTCGTTATAATTCGGACAGATGATAATAAACGTGTACTTTTACCTTGCAATTCTCTGATCGGATCGAAGATAGTGAAACACCATGTGAAAAAGAATAATTAGACTGGATTAATCAATATATTTTGATGGTTAATTTAAAAATTTCAAATTCAAATGCCTTTCTAAACGCTTTAAAAGAAAATTTAAATATATACGGGAAAGATTATGTAGCCCTTATAACTGGAAGATCAAATGATCCTTTCAGATTACTTGTGATGACAATCCTTTCCCAAAATACTTCAGATAGAAATGCCATGTTAGCTTTCAAAAATCTCTCTTCAAAGATTCAAATAGATGCTGCTTCACTCGCATCTGCCCCCTTACCGCTAATTAAAGAGCTGATTCGTCCAGCTGGACTATTTAGAAGGCGTGCAGAAATTTTGAAGAATGTTTCAACGATAATCCTTGAAAGATTTAATGGAAATTTAGAGAACATTCTGAACAGACCCTGCAGAGAAGCGAGAGAAATTTTGATCTCCCTGCCAGGTGTTGGAAGGAAGACTGCTGATATCCTTCTACTTTTCACTGGCCGCTGCAAAACTTTTCCAGTGGACACACATATAAGTCGTGTTTCGAAGAGGATTGGTGTGGTTCCTGAAAATGCAGACTATGAGCAGATTAGATCTGCTTGGATGAAGCTGTATGAACCTTCCAATTATCTTCTGCTTCATCTATTATTGATAGCTTTGGGAAGGTCTTATTGTAAGTCTCGAAATCCTCTACATGATCAGTGTCCAGTTAGGTATTGGTGTAAATATTGGATGACATTGAAAAATAGAATTTGACATTTAAATGTTCATTTGAGCCATATATGCCATATATCCATCATATATCATCTTTAAAGACAAAGTTATCAAGGCTATTGCAAATATTCTTCTCAAATTTTTAGGTTTTATATCTCCAACTATTCTTGCTCCAACCTGTGCACCTATTATAAGTCCTGGAGCAGCTATTAAACTTATAATCCAATTCACCTGGTTGTTTATGATATGTACAATCGCTGTTGGAGGTGTTGTTAGAAGAATCATGAATGCAGAGGTCGATGTGGCAACATGGATAGGAATATTAAGTATTAGGTTTAGTACAGGCACCTTAACTATCCCTCCGCCTAAACCACTGATTCCTGCTATTAATCCTGCTATAAAGCTCATTATTAATGCTGCAATCAATTGTTTAATCGTCAACGTATATGAGTATACTTTTCCATTCTTAGTTAATATTGTTCTCCTCCATCCACTTTCTTTCTCAACACTTTTACTTTTGGCTCTTTCTTTTCTACCTTTAATCATATTGAATCCTGCTGCAGTTAAGACTAATCCTACAATCATCTTCAATATGTGTGGATCGATTACCGTTATTAACTGTGCTCCTAAAATTGACCCTGGTATTGTAGCTACTTCCAGTAGCACCCCCGTCTTCCAATCTATCCTTTTATATCTGAAGTGTCCTATTGCAGATGATGTCGATGTAAATAGCATTATAAACTTTGAGGTGCCTATCGTTATCTGTATCGGTAATCCCAAGATCATGCTGAATGTGGGTACAATTATAGCGCCGCCGCCTATACCTAACATTGCTGAAAGTACTCCAGTTATTATTGAAATGACTGCTGTAGTTATAATTATGTTATTTGTAACCATTAAATTCACCCCTCAATCTCTTCTTATTGGAAGTATCATGCAGTGTAGTCCTCCGCCTCCCTTTACCAACTCATATCCCTCTATTCCGAGAACATCAAATCCTCTTTTTTCCAATTCTCTCATTATCCTTCTATTCCATACGTATGAGAGAACTTTATTTTCTCCAATCGCCACGAGGTTTGCTCCAAATATTCTGTCCTCTCTCTCAGTTACAGTGATCAATTCGTATCCTTTTCTTTTCAGCCACTCAGCTAAATTTATCAATTTAACTTCATTTGCACTTATAATTTTTGATGGATATGTAGAGATTGCTTCTATTCTTGTAACAGCTGTTGTAGGTGACAATATCATTAATCCTCCATCTAAATGTACTCTTCCACGTGGCAGTGGTACTGCTATCACCTTTTCAACTATCTCTTCTTTTAACAGTAGATTTGCAATCTGTTTGACGGCTTCCTCATTGGTTCTTGTAGCATATCCTATCATTAAAGTCCTCTCGTCAAGCCATACAGCATCTCCACCCTCGAATTCTCCTGGAGATTTGATTTCTAAGGCTACTGGCACGTTAAGCTTTTTCAAGGCCTCTTTAACTATTAAAGGTTCAGCATGTCTAGCTATTTTGGACATTCTTCCTATTATTGCACCGATCTTAGTTATAGTTCCAGTGTCTCTTGTGAATATCATGTTTGGACACATTTCGATGATTTCAATATAGTCTGTATTCTTTAATATCTCTTCAACCAGTTGTACTTCTATTCCTTCACTTTTTAATACTTCAATGAATTTAACATGTTCCTCCCTGAACCTTTCAGGGTCTGGTACTTCTCTGAAAAGATATTCATTTCTATTCTCTCCGTTAATTAAGCATATTTCATCTCCTGGAATATGCATTAAAACTTCTCTAAGTTTGCTATATTCGCTCTGGGCGCCGAATTCCCTCATAAATATCGCAACATAATTGCATGTTTTCACTATTTAACTTCTATGTTTTATGGTGTTCCAAATAACTGTTAACAATATTGCGATGATGAAACTTAAAATCAAAGTGTTAAAGGTTTTTCCAGTATGCTCCATTAAAATGGAGTATGCTATTAAAAGAAGTATAATCATTGTTGGAAGATTTTCTTTTATAATTTCAATGTTTATTTTCTCCTTCATGCTGGTTGAAGCTTTCGATTGAACAAATTTAAATTTCTCTTTCTCTTCAGATTTCATTAAGATCATCTTGAAGAGTACACTTAGAAATTTCCTTGCTTTTTCTTTTTCTCCTCCAAATTTAATGATCTTCATTTTGCCATTTATCAATTTGAGTTTCACTTGATACTTAGTTTCTCCCCTTGTTTCTTGTTCTTCAATTTCTGCTCTAATTATTTGATCTATCCGTATTCTTTCCTTAAATAATTCAAGTGTTCTTGTAAGCATGGGATTATATATTGGAATTGGCAGTATTTTTCCAGTGATCTTCTGTATTTCCGCATTTTTAATTTCAATTTCATCTTCAGTTATGGATATTATTTCACCTGTCTCCTCTATATTTTCCCTATATTCCATGAATATTGGAGAGTAATCCTTGCATATTTTCATGGGATCTTCTCCTTTCAGCAGCCTTTGAAATGCCTGTTTAAATACTTCTCCCTTATGCTTCTTTACCCTTATTTCGAAGATCTTCGTTTTTCCATATTCTCTTTTCGCCGTGATGTATATTATTTTAAGTTTTCCATTTTCGTATTGGATGGATTTTATGTTTTTTAGAGGTATAACTTGCATAGTTACAGGCATTCTCCCATACTTCGTCTTATATAGCCATCTCATCTTATATTTCAATATGAAAGGATTTAGGAATAGTCCATACATTATTTTAACATTTTTATTTGTCAGTTGAATTTTATAATCTCCACTGTTTATCTCAATTAATGAAATTTCTTTACCCATTTCTTGGCACTCTATCATAGTAGTTGCTTTTTTAAAATTTTAATTTTTAGTTTTAAATAGGTTTAAACAGGTTTTCATAAGTTTCTTTGCCTTCTCCTTTTTTACAGCTTCTACTATTATTCTTATCTTAGGCTCCGTTTTAGATGGTCTTATCATAATCCACCAATTATCGGCGGATATTTTTATGCCATCAGTAAAATCTAATTCTCCTAATCCTGCTAAATATTTCAATTTTTCTTTTATGAGTTTCTCAGCTTCATTCCTGGAGCATTCTATATTGACTTTTTCCATATGATATTTAGGTATTTCATTCAGAATTTCTGACGGTTTTCTTCCTGATACAGCTAATCCTTCCAGAATCATCAGTGCTGCTAAAGCTCCATCTCTTGCAAGATGGAAATCTTTCCATATTAACCCTCCGCTGCTTCCCTCCACTCCCAATGGACTGTCAGTTTCAATCATTTTCCTTACTACATTTGCTTCTCCAATCTTCGACACATATATTTTCGTATGGAATTTTTCCGCTAAATATTCGAATATTCTCGATGATGCTGCATTGATCACCATGCTTCTCACTTTTCTCCTGCTGAGAATATGCCATACAGCAAGCGCCATACTATAGTTGTAGCCTAGAATTCTTCCCTTATCATCTACACATACCAGTCTATCAGCGTCACAGTCATGTGCGAATCCTATATCTGCTCCTACAGCTTTCACAGTTTCTGATAACTGCTTTAACGATTCGACAGTTGGCTCTATTCTTCTCGTATATATTCCTGGAATAGCATTTATACTTATAACTTTACAGTTCATTTTCGTTAAAAGTTTCGGTGTTGTTATGGATCCTGCTCCTCCTCCTGGATCTACAACTACTTTGAAATTGCTCTTACTTAACATTTCAAAATCAACATTTCCAATTAATCCATAAAAATACATTTTTACAATATCCCTATGCCCTATCCTTCCCACCCTGTTCGTAATTCTTTCCTCTCCAAACTTCTTTAAAACTTCATTTAGAGTTTTTCTTTCAATTAGTAATCCTCCTTTTCCAGCAATTTTTATCGCATTATATTCGGGTGGATTATGTGATGCTGAAATTATTAAGCCACCATCCATCTGCAGTTTTTTGATAGAATATAATATTGCTGGTGTTGGAGCTATATCGACGTCGGTAACATTTACACCTCCAGCTATTGCAGCTGATATTGCAGCATATTTTAACGGTAATCCTGAAGGTCTTGTATCTCTTCCTATAATGATCTCTTTTACGTTAAATGTTGAAATGTATGCTTGGGTTAGTAAATATGCCAGTTGAGGTGTAATCTGTTCTCCATAAATTCCCCTTAAACCGGAATGACTTTTCAAATTTTCCAGTGTTTTCAAGGTTTTCAACCTGCCTCTCAATAAGTTATATTTCAGTTAAACTTAAATCTGTGGTTAATCGGCTTTATATAGGCGGGGTGTTAGCGAATTTGGCGTTCGTAATGGGTCGATGCATTAGATGTGGAAAAAAATTGCGTAAAGATGAGAATTTCCATGTTTGTAGGCAATGTAAAATTCTGATATGTGAAATCTGTTATAGAAAAGTTAGAGGTAAATGTCCTATATGTGGCTCTGATTTGGAGGAATTTCTTCTTGCTAAAGCTGCTTAAATAAGTTGTTTTATGAATGCTTTCTCTTTTCTCTTGTAAAGTTTTCTGTAACTTGGAGGAATTGGTTTATTTCATCTTCAGTATGAGCATAACTTATGAATAGATGTGGCAATGTAGGTTTGATAACTACGATACCATTTTTAAGCAGATATTTATGATACTCTTTTGATAATTCTACGTTCTTATTCATATTAGCCTCTAATGCGTTTTTAGGTTTTTTCTTTGTGAAATGTATTCCTATTAAGGATCCTATGCCGGTTATGTGGGCTTCAAAACCATATTCATCGAAGATTTCTTCTAATCCCTGCATCAATTTCCTGCCAAGTCCATTTATATGCGGATATACATATCCCTTCTCAAGTTCCCTTAACATCTTCATTCCAACATAGCTTACAAGGGGATTTGCAGTATATGTTCCTCCATGGAAAGCTCTATTCGTCTTATCCCTATATTTTATATGATCCATAAGCTCCATGATCTCTTTTCTACTACATATTGCACCTATCGCTAGACCTCCTCCACCAACAGTTTTGCCTAGAACAGTTATGTCGGGATATACTCCATAATATTCTTGGCCTCCGCCCCTTGAAAGTCTAAATCCAGTTATCACTTCGTCGAATATTAAAAGTGTATTTGTTTCGTCACATAGTTCCCTTAATCCTTTAAGGAACTCTCTTTCAGCAGGAATGCATCCTCCAGCACCTAAAACTGGCTCTGTAATTACACATGCTGCTTCCTCCTTTTTAATCTCCTTTTCAGCTGCTTCAAGATCATTGAAGGGTATGGCTACAGTGTCTTTTACAGCTCCATCAGTTAATCCAGCTGATTCAGGCTTGTTATAGGGATAGCTTACTGCCACATGAAGTGCATCATATCCCCCATGCCATCCTCCCTCCATTTTTATTATCTTACTTCTTCTAGTATAGGCTCTTGCTAATCTAACTGCATACATGTTGGCCTCTGTTCCACTATTCGTAAATCTAATCATCTCGGCGCTCGGAACCATTTTTACCACCTGTTCAGCATATTCAACTTCATATTTATGTGCCAGTCCAAAGTGGGTTCCTATCTCTACGATTTCTTTCAACGCTTCAACCATCTTAGGATAGTTATGCCCAAATATTAGTGCTCCATGGCCTATCCAAAAATCTATATATTCATTTCCATCAACATCGTATACTTTGCATCCTGAAACTTTCGAAACATAGAATGGCTGAGGCTCAAAATATCTTATAGCATAGCTTACTCCTCCAGGAAAGACTTTTCTAGCCCTCCTATACAGCTCTTTAGATTTTTCACCTATATTCAAGCCTTTTCACCTAGAAAATAGTAATGTGAATTCTTCTTTTATCTTTTTACTTATTCACCATCGAAATGTTTATGGCTTCAAATTATTCTATTTCTTTGTTGATGGTGGCAGATATGGCTGGAAAAATTTTATCTCTTAAATGTGTGAATTGCGGTGAAATTTATAAGCCAGATGAGAATCTGAATTTCTGTAAACGGTGTGGTTCAATTCTTGAGTTTCAGTTAAATTATGATTATATTTCATCTAAGCTGAGTAAAGATCGATTGAAGCTTAGAGATTTCAATATGTGGAGATATTGGGAACTCATTCCAATTGAAGATAAATCCTACATTATCAGTTTAGGTGAGGGGGGTACTCCACTAATTAAAAGTAGAAGAATTGGAAAACTTATGGGATTAAAAAATCTTTACTTCAAATTGGACTTCCTTAATCCAACGGGATCATTTAAGGATCGTGGTGCATCTGCTGCTGCTTCAAGAGCCTTAGAACTTAAAGTTTCAGCCATGGTGGGTTTCTCAACTGGAAATGCTGGTGTTGCACAAGCAGCCTACTCTGCTGCAGCTGGAATTAAAAGTATAGTTTTTGTCCCTAAATCTGCAAGTTTAGAGAAGATTGCTTCTATGATGATCTATGGAACAAAAGTTTTTGTTGTTGACGGTACCTTCGATGATGCTGGAAGAATAGCAAGAAAAGTTGCAAGTAGAATGGGATGGATGTATAATGGAGGAGTAATTAATCCAATAAGGCAGGAGGGCAAAAAGACCCTTGCATTTGAAGTTTGCGAACAGCTTAACTGGTCGCCGCCAGACTGGTATATTCAATCTGTAGGTGTTGGAACAGCAGCTATAGGAGCCTATAAAGGTTTCAGAGAATTATTATTTTTCGGATGGATAAGCAAGATTCCCCGCATAGCATGTGTTCAAGCTGAAGGCTGTGCACCCATGGCAAAAGCATTCAAAACCGGTAGCAGCAGGATAATTCCTGTTAATAATCCGAAAACCATAGCTAGCGCAATAGCTGTAGGTAATCCTGCAGGTTGGCCTCTTCTACGTAAAGCTGTAATTGAGAGTGACGGTTTGATAGAGGCTGTAAGTGATGAAGCCATATTGGATGCATATAAAAAGTTAGCTAAATTGGAAGGCATATATGCTGAGCCTGCTGGTGCAGCTCCCCTAGCCTTAACAGTAAAGTTGAGGGATCAAGGTTTACTTGATAAAGATGACGTGGTCGTATGTGTTATTTCAGGAATAGGATTAAAAGATACAGGTGTAACTTTGAAGATGGTTGGAAAACCGATAAATATTCCTGTAGATGTTGATGAAGCGTTAAAGGTTCTGAGTTCTAATCGATTTTAAAACTTCTATTATTCTATGAGTAACTTCATCTATGGTTCCCTCACCATTTATCTCAAAAAGTTTTCCAGTTCTCCTATAGTATTGTAGAACGGGTTTCGTCTTCAAGTAATATTCTCTAAATCTATTTCTTATAACTTCTTCTTTGTCATCTTCCCTCTGTATGAGTTTTACCCCGCAGAGATCGCATATTTCATCCTTTTTAGGTGGTTTGAAAATCAAATTGTATGTTGCTCCACACTTAGTACAATATCTTCTATTGGATAATCTTCTTACACATTCATCTTCAGATACCTTTATGCTAAGTATTATTTCTGGAGCAACTTCACTTTTATCGAGGACTTCGGCCTGTTTAAGGGTTCTAGGATAACCATCTAAAATATATCCTCCAAAGGTTCCATACGATTCCATGAGTTTTCTAATGGTCAATTTTATGACTATTTCGTCTGGAACCAGTTCTCCACTTTCAACATACTTTTGAACTTTCAGTCCCAACTCCGTTCTTCTTCTAATATTTTCACGAAATATTTCTCCTACCGATAAATGTGGTATTCCATACTTTTTTGATATTATTTCTGCTTGAGTTCCCTTACCTGCTCCAGGAGGTCCGAGAATTATTATCTTCATATAATATCACCATTTTAATTAATTATAAGAGTGATTTTCCAAATAGATTTGTGACAAGTAAATATATGCTTCCAGATAGAAATGCCGTTATCGGCACTGTTAAAATCCATGTTATAACTAGTCTTGCAACAGTTCTAAAGTTTATGGATTTATAGCTTTTTGCCAGTCCTACTCCTATTATGGATCCGTCGCTTGCAACGGATGTTGAGATTGGAAGTCCAAATCCGAAAAGCATGTATGGTATCGTTGTAAATATGTAGACGACAAGTGCATTGCCCAATTCAGCTGCGAATCCCATTAAAATGTCAATTCTCGTAATTCTGAAGGCTACTGTTTCTATTACATTCTTGCCCCAGATGAATCCTCCAACTGCTATTCCAACAGCTCCAAGCATTGCAAGCATAAACATTGCTGTTTGATCGGGCATTCTTCCAACCTTTTCGGCTACGGTTACATAGACTCCTGTAGCATTGCCAACATCATTTGCACCGAAAGAGTATGCTGAGAAGCAGAGTGACATTATCAGCAATGCTGAAAATATTTTTTGAATTCTCTCACTCCAAGCTTTATTATATAAAATTTTTAAGATTATCTTATATATCGTGTATGAAACTGTCATGGAACAGAATGGTGAAAACAGCCAACTTAACAGAATATTCTGTATAACATTCTTATTTATTCCCTCTATCCCATATTCTGCTATACCATATCCTATTACGCTTCCAATGGATGCATAGGTTACTGAGATGTCTAGTCCTCTCCAAGAACAGAAGATCACCCAGCTTCCAGCTACGATTGAAGATATTAATGCTCCAATCAAGTTTACTGATGGTGTTATTCCCTTTCCAATAGTCTTTATGACCATGTGTCCTTGTAGACCTGCACCTAAACCTGTGAAGATTGCAAATAGCAGTATAGCTTTTCTAACTGATATTATTCCTGCTCCCACTGCACAATCGGTTGGAGTGGCTGCATCATTTGCTCCGAGAGCCATAGCCACGAAAAAAGATATGGCTAGTCCAATGCCCAGCAGTATCATGCTTGTGTCCAGCATTCAGTTTGCCCCTCCACAGTCAGTGATACTTTACTTAAGTTAACCTTAAAATATTTACTGGAATATGTGTCAAATCTCTAGTGAAGATATAAATTTTATATATATTTCAATATTCATTAACAGATTTCTATATATATTTAACTTTTAAATAGTCGTTGGATAATCTCCTTTCACCGTGAAATCATAAAAAAGATTATATTTTTAGTCTTCAATATCATACTTCTAGAAGTCAGGGTGATTAAATGTTTAAACCCACATATTCAGCCATATGGTTTGGAAGGAAAAGAGAGATAGAAATCCTTCACATAGTGCATGTACATTTCGAAAGCATATTGTCGGTAGTTGCAGCTTTAAGAGATCTGGTTCATGCAGCTTGCGAAGAAAATTTCGAAAAGATTGATGAAATATTCAAGTTGATTTTTGAGAGGGAGAGGGAAGCTGACAATGTTAAAGAAAGCATTTTAAATGAGCTTGCTAAAGGGCCTTTCCATCCGATTGATAGAGAGGATCTAATACAATTAGTTTTAACCGCTGACGATATAGCGTCCAATGCGAAGTCTGCTGGAAGAAAAATATCCCTAGCAAAGCCTTTTAAATTGCCTGAAAATGTCAAGGAAGGGTTAAAAGAAGTATCAGATCTGGTTTACCAGATCACCTATAAGTTAAAGGAGAATTTTGAAATTCTTATTCAAGATCCCAAAAAGGCTATTGAAGTGGCGGACAAAGTGGAGAGATTAGAGGAGAAGATAGATGATCGAAGAGTTAAGCTGATAGTTGACATTTTAAAGTGGGGTGACACATTAGATAAGGTAAGTTCATGGCTTATGATAAAGGAGGCTGTGGAAAATATGGAGATGATAGCTGATAAAGCAGAGGATACTGCTGACGTTATACGAGCAATATCGATAATTAGAATATAATTTAGCCTCACATTTTTAGGAATTAATTTATATATTAGTTGTCACCTCACTTTCAAGGTGTTATTCCTTGGAGAAGATCGTACCTGATACTAGTATCCTTATTGACGGAAAGCTCTCAAAGCAGATTAGAAAAGGCCTATTGGAAAATGTTGAGATCATAATTCCACGTGTAGTTGTTGATGAACTTCAAGCTCAAGCTTCCATGGGCCGAGATATCGGTTTTATGGGTCTAGAGGAGATAATTAAAATTAGACATTTAAGTAGAAGTAAAAATGTAAATTTAAGATTTGTTGGTGATAGGCCATCTTTAGAAGAAATAAAGCTTGCAGGTAAAGGTAGAATAGATGCTCTGATAAGGGATGTTGCGAGAAATTTCGATGCAACTTTGATGACAATGGATTATGTTCAAGCTCTCGTAGCGGAGGCTGAGGGGATAAAAGTTAAATTTATTGAGCCGGAGCAACCCAAGATTAAAACTAGATTAGAAGATTTCTTTACATCGAACACTATGAGTATACATTTGAAGGAGAATGTTCCCCCCTATGCGAAGAGGGGATATCCTGGAAATTGGAGTTTAATTAAAATTAGGGATGAACCATGCACCAAATCGGAGTTAGAATATATTATTAGAGATATTCTTAGGAGGGTTCGTTCAAGAAGCGATTCATTCGTCGAGATAAACAGGCGGGGAGCAATGGTTATTCAGCTAGGTGATTACCGTATAGCTATTGCGAGGCCGCCTTTCTCAGATGGAATTGAAATCACCGCCGTTAAACCCATAGTTAAAGTTACTCTTGAAGATTACAAGCTTTCAGATAGGTTGAGGAAGCGATTGTTAGAGAAAGCTGAAGGCATACTGATATGTGGTCCACCCGGTGCAGGAAAATCTACTTTTGCTTCTGCTCTAGCAGAATTCTATCATGAATCTAAACAGGCCATCGTTAAAACCATGGAGTCTCCAAGAGATTTACAGGTTGGTCCGGAGATAACGCAATATGCCCCATTAGAAGGCGATTTCGTTAAAACTGCAGATGTACTGTTACTTGTTAGACCTGACTATACCATCTTTGATGAGTTGAGAAAGCATAGTGACTTCCAAGTCTTCGTCGATATGCGTCTTGCAGGTGTAGGCATGGTGGGTGTTGTACACTCTTCAAGTCCAATTGATGCTATTCAAAGATTTATAGGTAGAGTTGATCTAGGCGTTATTCCACAAGTAATCGACACTGTTATTTTTATCAAAGATGGAGAAATAAGAAAGGTTTATGATCTCTATTTAACGGTTAAAGTGCCAACTGGAATGATGGATGAAGATTTAGCTAGGCCAGTTGTAGAGGTAAGAGATTTCGAAGATGGTTCAGTCGAATATGAAATTTACACATTTGGAGAAGAGACTGTAATAGTTCCAATAAGAACGTTAACCGCAAAAGAATCTAGCAAAATTTCCAATAGAATATTATCGCTTGTAAGAAATTTCGATCCGGAAGCTGAGGTTGAAGTAATCTCAGATAGGCTTGCAGTAGTTAAAGTTAGACGTGAAGTTCTTCCACAGATCATTGGAAGAAGCGGCAAGGTTGTCAGCAAGCTTGAAAGACGGCTTGGAATCCGATTAAAAATAGTTCCATATGAGGGGAAACTTTCCACTTTAAATGAATTGACCGATTACACTATAAGCGAAGGTAAAAGCAGTATCTCATTTAACTTCGGGAAGGATTATGGAAAATTAAGGATTAAAATTTATATTGATGGCAAATTTATAGCTGAAAGAAAATTGGATAGACGGGGCCGTTTAAGGCTGAATCCATCTTCAAAACTCGGAGAAACAATTTTAAACGCACTTGAAAATGGAAAATCCGTCAAATTCTTTATTTAATTCAACCGTAAACTCTTAATATTCACCGATATATTTAAGATAGAGTGGTGTTGGAATGTCGCTTCATATAAGCACAAGTGAACGTATATTCCCTGAAATTCTAGATAAAAATGCTTTCATAGAGATCTTCTCCAAAGAAATGTCCAAAAGGGGATATGGACTTAAACAATCAAGGGAAAGCGGCTTTGATATTATATACAGCGACTTCTTCGGAGAGGCGAAGATCTATCTAACCCAGGACAGCGGTTTTCTAAGATTTGGATATAGGTTAGGTGTCTCCTTTCTTCTCTTCGCATTTATAATAATATTTCCATTGCTTGATTTCACCTATATTGTTTTAAGTGCCGGCGTTCTCGCCCTATGGACCTTAAAACTTATTCTTTTGAAATCAGTTATTAACGAGTGTGCCAATAATACCTATATGCTGTTAAAACATGGCTACCATACTGGCACAGAAGAAAAGAAAGGTGAAGAAGAGGAGAAATCCAAATCTTAATAATAAAGTTTTTATATAGTTATATCAAATTCAGTGAGTAGAATATTATACCAAATGATAAGACTTAAATTTAAAAAATGGGTTATGAGCTTTAGGTTTAGATTGATTTAAAGGTGCGATGAAATATGGGAAGTAGTTATGATCTATCAAAGATAGATGTAGAAAAAATGCAGGTAGCTCTAGCCACCGATGTAGGTAGCACTACCACAAAGGCAAGATTCTTCAAGAAGATTAATGGCCACTGGAGATTCATATGTGCAGGTGAAGCCCCCACCACGGTTGAAAAACCCTTCGAAGACGTCACTATGGGACTAAGAAATGCTATACGGGAGGTTGAAGAGCTAACTGGACATAAACTGTTAAAGCCTGACGGTTCAGGGCTTATAATACCCTACCAAGGCAACAATGTAGGAGTAGATCTATATGTTTCAACTAGCAGTGCTGGTGGAGGTTTACAGATGATGGTAGCAGGCGTCGTCAAGACGATGACTGCCGAAAGCGCTGAGAGAGCAGCTCTAGGTGCAGGTGCCATAGTGATGGATGTAATGGCCATAGATGATGGTAGACCTCCCTACAAGAAGATTGAGAGAATGCGTTTCCTAAGGCCAGATATGATATTATTGGCTGGGGGCACTGATGGTGGAACTGTAAAACATGTGGTTGAAATCGCAGAACTCATTAAAGCAGCTGAACCCAAACCCCGCTTCGGTTTAGGATATAAACTTCCAATAGTGTATGCTGGAAATAAGAATGCCAGAGAACATATTAAAAATATCTTAGGGGAAAAATTCACATTAACAATAGTTGACAATATTAGACCTGTCTTAGAAGTTGAAGTTGTCGAACCAGCTAGAAACGCCATACATAGACTCTTCATGGAACATGTTATGGCTCACGCTCCAGGCTACCACAAATTAACTGAATGGGTTATGGCTCCAGTAATGCCTACACCTGCCGGTGAAGGAATGATGTTCAGAACTATAGCTAGAATGTGGAAAATAAATGTTCTAGGTGTCGGGTTAGGTGGAGCAACCACCAACGTTTACTCCGTCTATGAAGGTAAATTTGTGAGAACTGTAAGTGCAAATCTAGGGATGAGCTACAGCATATGTAATGTGCTGAAGGAAGCTGGCGTAGAAAACATAATGAGATGGCTCCCATTCAAGATGAGTGAACGAGAACTTAGAAATAGACTTGCAAATAAAATGATTAGACCGACAACACTTCCACAGACGCTTGATGATTTAATGGTGGAACATGCTGTAGCTAGAGAAGCAATTAGAATGGGATTTGAACACCATAAACTATTAGCTAGAGGTTTAAGAGGCGTACAAAGAAAGAGAACAATAGCAGATATATTTGAACAGTCGATGGAAGAAGAGACATACATAGATATGATGAATGTGCATTTTGTGGGAGGAACCGGCGGCCTCTTATCCCATACGCCTAGAAGACAGCAGGCAGCACTCATATTGATCGATGCGTTCCAAGTTAAAGGTGTAACAAGATTAATGTGTGACAGCATCTTCATGATGCCTCATCTGGGAGTTATGTCCACTGTTCATCCAAAAGCCGCCATGGAGATCTTTGAGAGAGATTGCATAGTTAAACTTGGAACAGCAATAGCTTTAGACGGCCATTCAAAGAGCTCTGGACCAGCCGTTAAAGTTACAGCTCATATGCCTGATGGTTCAACA
>QMRB01000032.1 GCA_003649185.1 Thermoproteota archaeon
AGAAGCTGGTATTATATTAGGGCTCCTGAGAGAGATCAGGTGGAATACATTTATAATTGGATATTGGACATAGCGAAGGGAGCAGCCCTAATGACAAGAACAAAACACAAAACAGAATTCATAACAGGATGCTACAACATGATTCAAAATAAAACATTGGCGCTAACATGTCTCAAAAATATGCGTGAAATAGGACCTTTAAAATTCGATGAAGAAGATTTTGAATTTGCCAAAAAAATTCACGAACACATCTCAATAGAACAAAAGAAAACCATGCTGAAGAGAAGAAAAATTCCAAATTGGGAAAAACTTGTCGATGTAGTTTTAGATGAAGAAGTTAGAGATCCTTGGGATGAGGGAATGGTGGGGCATGGATCAACCGATGTTGGTGATGTAAGCTGGCAGACGCCGACATTCTCCTTTACAACAACATGTTTCGTATTAGGCTCACCGGGACATTCATGGCAAAATGTTGCGGCGGCAGGTACGGGGATAGGGCATAAAGGATGCATATATGCCGCCAAAATAATAGCGACTACATCACTTGACATCATATTAAATCCAAAACTTCTCGAAGAAGCATGGAAAGAATTTAGAGAGAAGACTAAAGGTAAAGAGTATAAGCCGGCTGTACCTCCAGATGCGAAACCGCCACTAAACCTATTTACAAAAGAATAAAACAATACAATTATTTTTTAGATAAGATGACTTGAAATTCATGACAGCTATTTGAGCTTTCTCATCACAAATGTGTAACCCTTATATTTTAACATTACAATCTCACCTTCTCTGACTAATCTGTCCAGAGTTTCCTGAGGATTCAGATGATAATTTTCAAGCATTTTATACGCATAATCCAGTCTTATTGGATGTACATAAGTGATAGATAATATTGCTTGGATTGGATCTGGAAGAGATGTAAAATTTGGCCCCTCATATCCTGTCAGCAGTTCCACTTTGCCTTCACCCAGCACATCAACGAATCGATCATATATTTTTAACAGTTTCTCTTCGTCAGGTATGCTTACCCATTTCTCAGCTGGAGGTCTAATAGGTACGGATATATATGCTTTTGACGGATTCACAAATCCTATAAATTCACTTAGCTTTTCTACATGTTCATCAATATCATTGACATTTTTGACGATCATGGATTCAGTAATTAAAGTTCCATTGAAACTTTCTGAGAAGAGTCTTATTCCTCTCAAAATATTTTTAAGATTTAACTTTGGATGAGGCCTATTAATTCTCCTCCATATTTCCCCTTCAACTGCATCTATTTTCAATGATACTAAGTCAAATAATTTGAGATCTTCTCTAACTTTTTCATCAAACATTAATGAAGAATTTGAGATAATTGCTAGAGGAATATTCACATGATCACGTATAGCCGTTACAGTTTCGCCGATATTCATATCTAATGATGGTTCTCCATCTGGAACGAAAGTTATATAGTCCACTCTTCCTTTAAATTTCTCCAAAAAATTCAATAATTCTTCGAGAATTTCACGCGAAGTGTAGAAAACTTTTCTTTTATACTCATAATTTAATGTTCTGCCAAGCTGGCAGTATACACATGAATAAGTGCAGTGCTTTGGAGGTATATTATTTATTCCGAGAGATCTTCCCAATCTTCTTGATGGAACAGGGCCAAAAACGTATTTAAACACATTCTAAATATAATCGCATAAAATAAAAAGGTTTAGTTGTACTGTTTCAATTTCTCAGCTATGTTGATTGCAGTCTTCAAATCTTTTAAACCGAAACCTGTAATTGGAAGAAGAACAGATTCATCTCTTCCTATAATTTCATCTTCCACCAGCTTTTTTAATGCCGGGATAACTGTAGCTGATGTGGGTTCGGCAAATATTCCTTCTTTCGCCAATAATAAATATCCTTCAATTATCTCTTCTTCTTTAACGGATATTGCTGTTCCATTACATTTAAATAAAGCCTTCATAATGCTTCTACCTCTTGGAGGATTTACAATTTTCAATCCTCCTGCAACAGTCTCCTTCTCTTCAACAGGCTCCACCAATTCACTTCTCTTTTCATAAGCTTTCACTATTGGATTGCATGCTTCAGGCTGAACGATGTGAAGTTTAGGCAAATGTCTTATCCAGCCGATCTCTTCAGCCTCAACAAACCCTCTATAAGCTCCTAAAAAGAGGCTTCCACCTCCTACAGGAAAGATTATATGATCTGGAAGTTTCCCCTCCAATTGTTCTACAATTTCATAGGCAAATGTTTTAAACCCTTCTAGAAAATATGGACTCATATTGTGGGAAGCATAATAGATTTTTCCTTTCTCCATATCCGTTAATATTTTTTCAGCTGTTTCAGTTCTTCCACCAGCCACCACAAGCACTTTAGCTCCATACAGCAGGGCTTGAACGATCTTGCTTGTCGGAGTCTTTTCAGGCATATAGATTGTACATTTAATTCCAGCTCTTGAACTATATGCCGATATTGATGCTGCTGCATTTCCAGAAGAATCGTCTGCAATACTTTTTATTCCTAACTGCTTTAGCCATGAAATGAGCATGGTTGAACCTCTATCCTTCAATGATCCTGTGGGATTTACATATTCCAATTTGAATTTGAGATCTTTCACTCCAAGTTTCCGTTTAACCCTGTTAGATTCAATTATTGGAGTATACCCCTCCATCAAGCTAATTATATTCTTCTTTTTTATTGTTGGGAGAAGCTCCCAATACCTCCATAAAAATGGCCTTCTATTCTTTAATTTTTCAATTTTAAATTTTCCTCTCAAAAAATTTAGGTTGTATATGGGAAGCAGTGGATATTTACATTTTGGACAGAGCATTAAATCGCCATTAGGCATATAGGTTGAGCCGCAATTTTCACATTTAAAGCTTTCAATTTTCATCATATCCACCATTTTCAATCCGCATTTTATTGAGGTTTCTTCTCCTGTCTCTCCTCAAGTGGAATGGTCTTCCATAACTTTATAAATTCCACAACGAAGTTGACGAATTCTTCTCTCCGTTTTTTAGCCTCATCTAAATCTGCATCCTTTGGATGGGTAAGAGCATAGATGCCTGATGAAGTTATCTCATCTGTATCATGTGGCAGAGAGGCCCATAAAACCTGCTGAGCAATCTCTCTATCCTCTCTTTCAGGATTCATAAGTTTCATAAGTTCAGGTTCAAGTTTAGTTGTAGGCTTCCAATCCTTAACTCTATCCATCTCAACTAGATCTGGTCGAATTATAAGGATGCTTCCCGTCTCCCTTGCACCTGAATGCACCTCTAAATATTTCAACGCTCTATCAGCATATTTTTTGGCGAGCTCTGTTTTTGATGGACCCCGCGGAATAGCCACATATACTCTTGACTTTCTTTTCGCCAACCTTGCTGCTAAAGCAACTATTTCAGTATTTCCACCATGTCCATTTATTATAATAAATCTTTTAATACCATGCTTAGCAAGGGAATCTATAGTTTCAACCAGAATGTTCAGTAAAGTTTCCGCAGAGAAAGTTATGGTACCTTTAAATGCCATATGATGTGGAGAGAAACCTGGCCAGCATGGTTGAACCACTATTGAATTAGTTTTCTTAGCTATCTCCTCACATATGCTTACCGCCCATATAGTGTCCGTTCCCAACGGTAGATGTGGACCGTGCTGTTCTACAGCGCCAACAGCTATTAAAGCTACAGGTCTCTTCTCACTTTTAAGCCATTCTTCAAATGCTCCTCTAGTCATCTCATGGAGAAGATGTTTTCTCACATCCAAATAAACCACCCCAACACTGGCTTACAATAATTATAGAAATTGAACTTTTAACCTATTCTATACCTTTAAATCTTCGGAGGAGTTTATATATCAGATGAATGTATTGAATAATGAAAATGGGAGGAAAACCATTGGAAATTTACAGGCTAAATAAACTTTTATTTATAATTTTAATTACACTTGCAACTTTTCTAGGATCTTTGAATACTAGTATTCAACATCCAGGAAACTCAATTCTACTTGTAAATATTAACGGCGAGATAACTGGAGCTACAACTAACATGATTAAGGAAGCTTTAGGTATAGGTGAAATCAACCAAGTGAGACTTGCCATAGTCACTTTAAACACTCCTGGGGGAGAAGTAACCGCAGTAAAGGAGATTATGGACATTTTTGAACAATCAAATATACCTATATGTGTCTTTGTATATCCTCCTACAGCAACTGCATGGAGTGGTGGAACATATCTCCTGATGGCTTCACATATTGCAGTTATGGCTTCTGGAACAACTATAGGTTCATGTCAGCCAGTATATTCCACAGGTGAACCTATCGATTACTCAAAATATATAAATGCATTTATTGCATTAATGAGAGATCATGCAAGACTCCATGGTAGAAATGAAACTGCAGCGGAATTATTTGTGAAGGAAAATATTAATATGGGTCCTGAAGAGGCATATAAAAACCACGTTATAGAATTGATAGCTGACGATGTAAACTCCCTTCTAGCAAAATTGGAAGACTATTCCCTTATACAGATGACGAATGTTTATGGAACCCTCTCATGGAGGCTTCTTCCAAACGATGAACTTAGCAATGTTAAAGCCATCAGAATAATAAGTTTTGAAGATATCAGTAAAGCTGAAAAAATAGAATATACTCCGGGCATAGGAATAGCCGTCCAAAACTTCCTATACAATCCTCTAATCTCATCGCTACTCTTAACATTAGGACTTTTCATACTTTTCATCGGCCTTCACACCCCTGGATATGGTGCCGAAATAGTCGGAGTCATATGTCTAATTTTAGGTTTAATAGGTTTGGGAGCAATAGGAATAACTACAAGTTCAATAATACTATTCACATTGGGCTTCCTACTTATCATCGCAGAATTGAAAACCCATATAGGATTGTTAGCGATGATAGGCAGCGTATGCCTAGTTATAGGTGGATTAATGCTCTTTCCATCACCTCAATGGCTACTATATTATGAAATCACCGAAAGAATCCGCCAAATAATTTTAGGCGTATCAATATTTGTAGCTGCATTCTTCAGTATTCTAGTATATAAAATTGCAAAGGCAAGAAAGAGAAGAATAGCTACAGGAGAAGAAGCATTGATAGGGGCTATTGGAAAGGTAACGAGAAATTTAAACCCTAAGGGAGAGATAAGGGTGCATGGAGAATATTGGCAGGCAATGGTGGAAGAGGGATCAGTTAAGAAAGGAGAACTGGTAAAGGTTGTTGGAAGAGTAGGGATGACCTTGATTGTCAAGCCGGTGGAAGAAAAGGTTTAATTCTTTATAAGTTAATAAGATGTTGATGAACAATGGTATTGGACATAATATCTCTAATTGAAGGAGTAATAATTTTAATAGTTGCAGCAATACTTTTAAGCGGAATAAAAATAGTGAAGGAATGGGAGAGAGTACCTATACTTAGACTTGGACGATATATTGGATTGAAGGGTCCAGGAATAATCTATGTGATACCATTCATAGATAAAGTTCCCATGAGAATATCAACAAGACTGGATACTATACCATTTAGATCGGAATCCACATTGACAGCAGACAATGTACCTGTAAATGTTGATGCAGTAATGTATTTTAGACCTGTAGATGTGGAAAAATGTGTACTTTACGTGGAAAATTATCTGCAGGCAACACAATGGGCAGCTCAGACAACATTGAGAGAAGTTATTGGAAAAATAGAGTTAAATGAACTTTTATCGGAGAGAGAGAAGGTTGGAGCACATCTACGTGAAATAATAGATGAGAAAACGGAGGCTTGGGGAGTTAAGGTGACAGCTGTCGAAATAAAAGATGTTATAATACCATCAGAATTACAGGATGCCATGTCTAGACAGGCACAGGCTGAAAGAGAGAGGATGGCAAGAGTCACCTTAGCAACAGCCGAATATCAGGCAGCTAGAAAAATGATCGAGGCAGCAAAACTTTACGAGAAAAGTCCACATGGATTAATGCTCAGATGGATGAACATATTATATGAACTTGGACATCAACCTGGAACAAACACAATAATGCTTATTCCAAGCCAAATTCCACAGGCAGGAGTTCCCCCAATCGGAATCTTTGGATTCAAACCATTAACAGAGGAGAAAAAAGCGGAGGCATCGGAAAAACCAGAGGAGAAACCTGAAGAAACAACTGAAACAAGTAGAGCTAGAAGAATCGAAGAGCTTCTAGATCTGCTTTTCGGAGGATATGGAGGAAGACGAGAATAAAATTCAACTTATTTTTCTCTAAATTCCTTAATAAAAAGAAATAGTTGATGTTTAAATTATGATTATCTGGGCATTGCGATGATCTCTCTAACTTTAAGTTGAATGAAATCCCTTGTAAGTGCAGTTTTAATTAGTAGAGCAGTGTCAGCACCTCTACCAGTTCCTGCAACGGCGATCACATCTTCTCCAGGAGGTACAAGCGCAGCATCAGCAGCCATCATAGCAATTTCAATGGCAACTTTAACTCCCTGACTGAATCGTCTATAGGCTTCAGCAATCACCCTGTCAACTGTAAATCCCTGATATTTCTTTCTCAACCCGTCGCCAACACCCCAACCTAAAACATGGGGACATATAAGTACATCGGCCCAACTATTCTTCAAACTCTCCAATCGTTCAACATCATACTCTACGGCACCTGCATGCGTAACAATTATCAATTTAATTCTATCTTTAATATCTTCAAAATATTTGAGAGCTTTAAATGCAGTTTCACCTCTAGTGGAAGCTACTAGTACATAGCCGATATTTAACTCTAAAACTCTTTTCTTAACGATCTCCAACACTTTTTCAGTATTTTGAGGGCCAGGCTCCTCAAAATAATATACTTCTCTAACAATTACCATGGCAATCTCAAAATGAAACATGATTCTAGAGCGATATAAGATTATCTCTTCAAAATTTGGAAAACTTAACTTCTTCAATAATGCTTGAAAAGCGACAAACCCTATAAATAATTCTCATACAAAGAGATGCCGTCAAATACATGTTCAAAATACTAGAAAATCTTATATAATTCAGCGTTTAATTCTTCTCTTGTGGCGGAGAATTTTAACATGTATAGAAAGAAGGAGACGCTTCTTGCACTCATATTAACAATAGTAACTTTCAGCTTAGGATTAGGATATGGATTCATCAAGGGATTAACAATGGAAACCTCTAAAGGAAATCCTATAGAATTTTTAAGGGAACTTGCAAAATTTTATCATCCATATGATTTTAAAACTGCTATTTTCATTTTCGCTAAGAATTTGATCGCAGTTATATTTATGTGGCTTATAGGATTCATATTCAGCATTCCAGCCTTAATCGGCATAGCATACAATGCATTTATCATTGGATATGTTATAGCCTCAAGTCCAAACATACTCTTCTCCATTATGGCAATAGTTCCACACGGCATCTTAGAGATACCTGCCCTAATAATTGCTGGAACTGCTGGAGTGAAGTTAGGAATAATATTGATAAGGAAAATTTTCGCCATTATAAAGCACACAGAATATAAACTTTTGCCAAATGCAGGGGAAACCTTACATTTAATGAAAATTTCCATATTGCTACTTGCCCCTGCAGCAGTTATCGAAACATTTATTACACCTTTAATAGCATCCCTCTTCAAATAGTCAACTTAAATGCTAACTAGAGTATTTTATCCTACTATATTCGATTTGCTAAAAAGTGGTGCGATATCCTTCGATACCATATGAAAAAGTTAGATATCTATATTCTAAGAACAAGTAATCCCAAACTCAATCATACAGATCTTCTCTTTGCAATATAGAAAAAGAAAAATTGCGTTATTATGACTAGTACATCTGAGGAGACTGCCTAAAGTTTTCTGAAGCATTAAAATAGTTTCAAAGATACTAGAAGTTAAGAGCATTTGTGTTTTCTGAAGCTCGAAGCCTGTAACAAGAGCTTTAAATTTTATATGGAGAAATGATTTCCGCGTAGTAAAGGCTGTAAACTGGCTTCTTTCCGTGCAGTCTCAGACTGGAATGTGGATTACACTTGAAGATGCAGATCCAAGAGATGTTGAATCTGATTCAACTCAAAGGGCTATTTCCGCTCTAATCAAGTTTGATTTACCAGCAGACTCTTCTCCAATAATTAGAGCTTGTAGCATATTGGAAAAATTTATCTTAACTGAAGCTGAGAAGTGGGCTAAGGCATTTAATCCAGTTTGGCCATGGATTTCCTCTCTAGATGGTCTAGTAGCTGCAGGACTCTTATGCTTGCTGGATATTTGTTTTTTCCAAACTTCAGTGAGCCATGTAAACCACGATTTATAGTAATATGAGGCTGGTTCAATAAATGTTTTCTTATTATTTTTCCCCTGCAACCTTTATTTTTGGTACTAGCACTGTTGGTGCAATTGTATTATGGACTAGTTTTTGTTGTTTTGTTAAGTCTATGATGTTTAGTATTTGTCTTATGTTTCCAGTTATTGTTGCATGTTTCACTGGTTCAGTTATGTTTCCATTTTCTATTTTGAATGCTGTTGATGCGGTTGCTGTGAAATTTCCTGATGCTGGATCTGCTCCATGGGCTCCTATTACAGTGTCAATATAGATGCCTTTATCTATTTGGCCTGCTAGTTCTTCTAGTGTTTTGTTTCCCGGCTTTATTATTATGCTGCTTATTTGTGGTGTTGGTGCTGTTTGATATGGCTTTGTTAGTCTTGGCCATGTTGACATTGGTGTTCTAAAACCGTTTCCAGTAGATTCTCTGCCTTCGATTTGAGCATAGTAATGATCGTATAGTAGTGTTTTTACTTCTCCATTCTCAATTATTTTTATCTGTCTTGTCGGTGTTCCTTCATGGTCTATTGGTGTTGAGTTTGGTATTTTTGGGTTTAATGGATCTTCAATTATTGTTAACTGTTTTGAGCCTATATTGTCGCCGGTCTTTATTATTCTTGGATGAAACTTTGCTGTTAACGTGCGATATAAGGTGTAGCTTAGTAACGTCGCTAATATTCTTGGAGATATTATTGCTGGATACTCACCTGATTCTATAGGTGTTTTTGGAATACAACTCTCGGCATACTTTATCGTTTCTAAAATTTTATTAATTGCATCTTCCACTTCAATTGGCTTTCTATTATAAATGTAATCGTAGTATGTTGCCGTTTGATCATCTTTTACCGCAATGGTTGAAAAAGAAATCGTGTTATGTGTCTCTTTTACTTCATAATTTAATCCTAAACTGTTGATTATCTTCCATTTAATTGATCTAACTCCATTGTTGCAGGAGAGGATTTTTCCAGCACCTTTATACTTAACGACCTTGTTAAATATTTTTCTTGTATTTTCGAATACTTCATCTTCTGTTATTTGATCTAATTCTTCATAGTAAAGTTTTGGCACATGGCTGATTTTTCTTGATTCTGGTAAATCTTTTAATTTTCTTCCAGCTGTTAGTGCTATGTTGATTGCCTTTCTAACAACCTTCTTAATGTTTTCACGATTTATGCTGGAGGTATAACTGAATCCCTCTCTCCCCCTTGCTATTACTCTTATTCCTATTCCTTTCGAAATTGTTGAGGATGCTCTAATTCTACCATCTATTGACATTGAAGTTGAAATGTTTTTATCTTCATAAATAAATATTTCACATTGCTCTGCATTGCTTTCTTCAGCAAATTTTAATATTTCGTTTATCTTCATTTTTCATCCTCCAATTATTACTTTTTTGATTTTCATGGTTGGTACTAATGCTGTTACTGCCATTCTTTGCCCCCCTTTGCCACATAGAGTTATATAGTAGTTTGCTTCTTTACATATGGCTTCAATATTTTTGAGTGCTTCAAGTATATTCATTGATACTCCTACACTTCTTAATGGCTTAGCTAATTCACCGTTTCTAATTAGGAATGCTTCGCTTGCTTGAAATTGGAATGGACCCTTACCTGTTGTTTGTCCTCCTCTAGCTCCAGCAATATAAACTCCATTCCTCGTCTCGCTTATCAATTCTTCTTCACGCCAATCGCCAGGCTTTACCACTACATTTCCCATTCTAACTATTGGTTCATATTGGAAGCCTTCTGCTCTTGCATGACCTGTTGGTTTTTCTCCTAATCGCATTGCTGTCTCTCTCGAATGGATATATCCCCTTAGAACTCCATTTTCAATTAATATTGTCTTTTTAGGTTTTACTCCTTCATCATCAAAGAATATTGAGCCCCAAGCATTAGGAATGGTTGGATCTTCATACACGGTTAAATTTCCGACGGCAACCATTTTACCTTTAAGTCCTTCGAAAGCTGATGTGCCTCTAATAACTGAGTCCGCTTCAAAGGAGTGGCCCATTTCATGGAAGAAGTCTCCTGCAGCTCTACTCTCTAAAATTGCTATTACAGGTCCTGTTGGTGGGCTTTCTGCTTTAGATTGATTAACAACTCTTTTAGCCATTCTTGTAGAAACATCAATTATTGCCTCCTCTAATTTTTCAATTCCAGCTATCATTCCAAATCTCTCTGAATCATAGAACACTCCGCTTGATGTTAGGCCATAAACTCTAAATGCGAAATAGAATCTAGCTCCACTTTGAACTGCATCTGCACCATCACTACTTAAGAAATGTGTTTTAAACCAGAGGTCAAAATAACTTATATCAACACTCTTAAGTTTATCTCCTGCAATTTCATTAGCATTTTCAATTCCCTTCACTAGAATTGAAATCTTATCATTTAAATCAACACTTCTAGGATCAATTTTATAGTCAAATTGGAATCTTCCTTTTGCCAAATCAGCTTCAGCTAATTTAACTTCACACTTTCCACCTTGGATTTTAGCAAGCTTTACAGCTCGCTTAACAGTTTTCTCAACCTCTTCTTCAACTAAGTTATGAGTGTATGAGAAACCCCAGCATCCATTAACAATAACTCTAACTCCAATACCCTCATCAACACCTTCAATAATTCCGGTTAACTCCTTTCCTTTTAGATTCATTGCTGCTCTCTCAAATTGCTGATATCTAACTTCAGCATACTCTGCACCGATATGTTCAGCAAGCCTTAAAGCCAATTCTCCAAGCTCCATCATTCATCCCTAAAATATATAATAAATGTTCCAATAAATAAGTTAATTTAACGTCAACAATAAGTCTGATAGGAAAATCTGAGAGGATATTTTAAGCAATTTAGCCAAGACCTATAGCCAAAGTTTAGAGTGATTTCATAAATTAATATCAAAGAGATTTAAACTTCAAGGTTTTAAGGGTTAGGTTCTCTAAACATTAAACACTTAATAAAGTTTAGAGGCTAATGGGTTTAAATTGTTAAATTAGCATTTCATTTATGTGACAAATTTTATATATACAGGAATGTATATTCAATTGATGTATTATGAACTCAGTAATCTCAATCCGAATCCCCAGAAAATTAAAGGAGTCTATGAAAAATTTTCCCCATATTAATTGGAGTGAAGTTGTAAGAGAAGCAATTGAAAAAAGAATTCGAGAGGAGAAAATTAAGTGGGCCTTAAAAATTATGGATGAAATTTCTATAAAAGCTAAACCTGCGGAAACCTCCGAGAAAATTATAAGGAGATTTAGAGATGAACGACATAAAGGTGGTTATGGACACTAGTGCACTTGCAAAACTTTTTCTAATTGAAGAAGAATCCAAGGAGTGCAGAGAAATAAGAGACTTACATATCAAAAATAAACTAAAAATTTATACATGCGATTTTGCGTTAATAGAATTAGCAAATGTACTAAAGTTTACTCCAGGCATGTCTAGTGAAGATATAATTAATGCAATTAAGGCAATAAAGGCAATTGAAATCCACTTGACAAGTTTAAATGAATTAATTGAAGATGCAATCAGATATGCATTCAAATTAAACTTAACAATTTATGATGCCTTACATGCAGCATTATCAGAAGCACTCAATACGCCACTGATAACCTATGATAAAGAATTACAAGTGAAACTTAAGCAAAGAGCAATGAAAGCATCAACATACTTGACAAACTACAAAAGAGAAAGGTAACATGGCATAAACTAGCCATTTCATTACCATTTTACTTTCTCTACCTTTGGGGATGTTTATCAGATTTCTCTATTAGATTTGTGTTGTTGAGAGATATGGTATTATAAACTTGCCTAGAAGATATGATGAATGAGAAATCCTTGATACGTTTAGGTCTATTAGGGAGGTTAGAAAACTAAAGTTATTAAACAATTACATGGTTATTGATAATTTGGTAAAATCTCCTGTAAGTGTAATATACCTACTAAAAATAATTTTTCTCTCTCTTTACTTCATAAAGATAAAAAGTTCAATAAGTTTTCTGTGATGATAAAAACATTAGATGTATCTGTGTGTTAAACTTCTCCTGTTGCTGTATAGCTTACACCCATGCTTCCTGCTGGACTTGTCTCTGCACGATAATAGAAGCCATCAGTAAATATTCCTATTCCCATATCAGGATCTGTTGGATCTTCTATGTGGCCGGTATCTCCCCAAGAAAATAATCCTGATATTGCTACGCTGTGGGTTTTAGTTAGTGTTATTGGGAACGGTACCCATTGAGTATACCATGTCTTAGCTCCTAAACCATACCATGTCACTATTGAACCTAATATTCTAGCATTTCCCACTGATATGACAATTGTATTAGTTTTCATCTTCACTCCGCTATCCCTTATTATTTCAACTTCATTGAGCGGCAGAGTTAAGTTTCCAGGTAAAACTACTACGTTTCCCTTTATTTGAACTAAATTGTATGGGACAGAAATTGTCTCATTTCTCTTTTTCCAGACCACTAGCCAGCAATCAATAGTCTTAGGAGAAACGTTTATAACTTCTATTGGTGCATTAATGTAGACAGTTTCATTTTCAATTGCTCCAAATTGGCTTACAGTTATAGTAACTTCTCTAAATCTTGGTGTGCTAATGGTTTCAGGTGCTAAATACCATATTAATGTTCCTGACAATATGGCGCTGACAAATGCCATTAAAAGGAAAGTTGCTTCTCTTCTTTTTATCTTGTTAGATTCACTCTTTTCCATAATTTCACCGTGAAGAATTGAATGATACTACTATGATTAAAATGTTCCTACATACGTGAAATGGAATATGTCGTTCCGAAAAATGAACGAAATAATCCTAAAATAATTTTTATCTCATTATATATAATTGACAATTATGAAATTTAAATTTAAAGAATATTTTAAAGTCAAAGTAAAGTCAATTCCATTTAGACTTGATAAAGAAATAATTTTGTATTCTTATGCTCTTGATAAATATCCTGAAAGTTTTTCCATTAGTGACGTTTCAAAAGATCTGAAGTGGCCTAAAAGTACGGTGAAAAGAATTCTAGATAAATTAATGGAGAGAGGTGTAATTGAGAAATATATTGTCGACAATGAAGTTAAATATTGTATACGAAAGCCCATTAGGCTGGGTTTAATGAAGCTTTCAATAACTCCCTTTAGAAAATTGCCAATAACACTTTTCCTTGCAACCTTTACAACCTTCATTTGGATAGGAATAATCATGAAGAACCCGCCATATAACATTCTTTATCCAGTCACTCTAGCCTCTCTAGGAATATTAATGATATTTCTATGGCTTCTAACATATCTATTTTTTAAATATGAACCTATTTAAATCAGATCTAAGAGTAGTGTGGATGATCTTAAAATGAAGTGTTGAAGTGGCAACATATATTTTAGAGGAACTAGAAGTTGACTTATCTAGTTAATTCAATTTTCTCTATGAATTTACTAATCTTTCCACATTGATGCTATTTATAAATTTGTTATCTATTTCCATCATTAATTTTTCTATTTGAGAATAATGAATTTTATTTAAATGTTTAACTATTTCTTCGTTGAGGTGGAATTGATGGCTAAGGATCCTGTATGTGGCATGAAGGTTGATGAGACTACTGCAAAGTATAAGGTTGAATATATGGGTAAAACATACTATTTCTGTGCTAAGGATTGTTTAGAAGCCTTCATGAGAGAGCCTGAAAAATATGTTTTCAAGAAGCATGGTTGCTGTTGCTAGTGAAGTTTAGCTGTCTCTTTTCTTCACATATATTTATCTCATTTTAAATGGGGGCATTGATTGTTGAATAAAAATATTATTGTTGTAAAAATCGGTGGAATGCGCTGTGCGGCTTGTGCGCGTTTACTAGAGAAAATGCTTAGACAACTGGATGGTATAATCAGCGTTAATGTCAATTTTGCTACTGAGAAGGCAGTGATTGAATATGATCTGGGAAAGATAAATTTAGAGAAAATTTACAGCGTAATTCGGGAGGCTGGATATGAGCCTTTAACTGAGGGGAATGTTAGAGAAATATCTATTAAGATTGACGATATGAATTGTGCTTCTTGTGCGATGAGAATTGAGAAGGCTTTAAAGAGTATTAATGGAGTTAAGTCTGCTACTGTTAATTTTGCTGTGAAGACTGCTACTGTAAAGTATGATCCGAATATAATATCAATATTGGATTTGAGAAAGGCGATTACTGATTTAGGCTATACTGTTGTGTCTGAGGAGGAGGTCGATGAATCTATTGAGGAAATGAGGAATACACGTTTAAGAATGGTAATTGTATGGTTGTGCACTATCCCCATAATTGTTTGGATGATTCCTGAAATGATATTTGGTCTAGTTTGGCCAAGCAAGTTTGTATATGATTTAGCTCTTATTCTGTTCGCTATTCCCGCTCTGTTTTGGGCCGGTCTTCCAACATTGAAGTCTGCTTTAAAAGCAATTGCACATAAAACTGCGAATATGGATGTTCTAATAATGATAGGCACTTTAATTGCATTTCTAACTGGTCCTTTATTCTTCTTTACTTCGATCTTCAATTATTCCGGCATATCTGCAATGATAATTTCATTTCATCTTACTGGGAGATACTTTGAAGCGAATGCTAAAGGAAAAGCTTCACAGGCGATTAGACAATTATTAAAATTGGAGGCAAAGACTGCTAGAATCTTGATTAATGGAGAGGAGAGGGAGATTCCAATCCAGGAAGTTAAAATTGGAAATATGATGACTATTCGGCCTGGAGAGAAAGTTTCTAATCTGAAAAATAATCATCCAAAAATGAATTATTAGATTATATTGATGATACAGAGAAGTACAATCACTCTCCATCATGTTACATTATAGTGGATTTCTATATGATATTCCCTACACCTGATGAGGGAGTATGGCAGG
>QMRB01000033.1 GCA_003649185.1 Thermoproteota archaeon
GCCCTCACACGGCGGTGGTCGTGGGTTCGAATCCCACCCCGCCCATCAACAAAACATGGTAAACTAAAGATTTAGAAGGGAAATGTAAGTTTGATAAAAATTTTGAGGCAGATTCAACTTTAGAAGCAACATTGAACTTGCCGAAAGAATATGAGACCCATATTATGGGTTTGGCTGAAGGAGTAAACATTGTTTACTGCAACCTCAAGTATGTGAAGATTCTTCTTGATAGAGTCTCCAATCTAAATTTCATTCTTCATCGAAGATTGCATTACATGGGTTAGCTGATAATTTAATATGTTATCTCTTGATTTTTAACAGTTCATTTTTATGTTGAAAATAATTTTTTCATGATTTTCGTAAATATTTTAAGTTAATTTTTTTATAGTAATTAATGAGAATGAAGGTTGATTTTGAGGAATTATTGAAAAATTTAATTAAATTGTATCGGAGGAAGTATCCTCACAATCCAATTGGAGTTTTAAAGTATCATCTTAAAAGAGTTGGACTGAGCCCTACTGCCTCCATAATTATCTTGGCCGTGAAGAATGGATTGGAGGTTCCCGAGATAGACAAGTTAACATCTAAAGGATTTACTGTTGAACAGGCTGCTGAGAAGATTGCAGGGGAAGTTGAATTCGGTGAAGAGCAGCTTGAAAAACTCTTGAGATCTAGGTATGTTCCTGGAGCTTACCAGAGGATTAGCATTGCAGAATGTAGTGAAGTTCCAATTGGAGGACATGTTTCACTCTACGGTAGAATTGTGGCAGCATATGTTGGAAGCTTGGAGAAAGATTTAATTGGAGATTTAAGCGGCTATGAATCTGCTCTCTTCACATTGAGGGATCATAGTGGGATGATTCTCGTTAAAGTTGCTAAACCCATCGACATAACCATTATGAGGGGTTCAATCGTACGGGTTTGGGGGCAAGTTAACCGTTTAAGGAGCGGTGAAATTTATATTTCAGCTGAAAATATAGTTAGGCTTCAACCAGTTGAAGATGATTTTAAAAAGCTTAGTGAGATCGACCTAGTCGGATTAAATATGATTCCAAGTTCCATGGATGGAAAGCTCATCAAACCATTCAAAGGTAAACCTGCAGACACAATAACCGTTCAGAGAGAGAGGAGGTTTGAACTTACACTTTGCGGATGCTTCTTATGCTTCTTAACCTTAATAGGTATACCTATACTAAGTATTTTCACATGCTGCGCCGGATTAATTCTCATAATTCTAGGATTAGTCGTAGAGCATCCTAAGGTTAAAGGTTTCGAGCTTGCTAAAACAAGTTTAAGATTACTATTGGAACATCATCCACCATGGCTTAGACATAGATGCATAAGACTAAGGCTTCTCAAACGTGAAATATATTTGTGTGCTAGATGTACTGGAACTTTTCTCGGATACCTTACAGCATCGATCTTCAAGATTACGTTTCAATCCATACTTTATCCCACCATGCTCGGTATTCCAGCCCTAATCGACTGGTCAACACAGAAACTCTCCCTAAGAGAAAGCTGCAATCCAATTCGAGTTTTAACTGGATTCCTACTTGGAGTTGGATTCGCAACTATAACTAATTTTCCAATGCCGGTCAGAACAACAATAATGCTCTGCTTCATAATCCTTACAGCAATCATATATTCATACTCGACAAAATTTTATATAGATACTATATGAATAAATTATGTAGTTTTTAATTTCTATTTATCTGAAACTTATCTAAGCTTACTTTTCAGCATACTATTTTAATGAAGATAATTTAACAGGTTTTGACAATTTCTCTTTCTATTTAACCCACCACAATAAAATGGTTGAACTTGGAGCAGCATAGATATCCTGTTTTAATCGTTTAAGGATTGAATCATCAATTCGTAGAGAAATGTTTTCAGATGATTAATTTTTAGCAATTTTTACAGCCTAAATTGCCATTTTAGAGTTTATTCAGAAGTATGTTCTGTAGTCTGTGTCTACTCTTTTTTCTTAAGACTATTGAGTAGATCGGCGATTGGTAAGTGCATCTCATTTAATCGGGTTATTACTTCACTATGTATGGATTCTGTGTGTTGTTTCCCGGAAGCTTATTATTGCATTTTCCAGTTTTGTAAGATACTAGTTGGTATTTTATTTCTTCAGCAAAAAATAGGAATTCATCTGCAACATTTAATCCTGTACTCAAAGGGGTTCAACCTCTATGTAAATATCCTTTAGTTCTTTGGGTTTATGTTTTGCTAATTCAATCCAAGCATCTAGAAGTGAGTTATAATCTTGACTTTTCACTCTTTATTGTTATATAAGGCATAGCCACGGGATTCAACATGTTAAACTCTTATTTCCTCTCCATTCTTTGCGACAATTACATCTTCAGCTAGTCTTCTATCCCTTAGTTCTTCACCGAGCTTCAGTAGGGCTTCTCCTTCTCCATGTACTAAGATGACTTTTTTAATCTTATTTTTCTCTATAATCTCTATGAGTTCTCTTCTTCCACTATGAGATGAGAAGTCAAACCACCCTATCTCCGCTTTTACTTTTTCACTTCTTCTCCCAAAATTGTAGATTCCACTTTCCAGTAATATTCTTCCCGGAGTCCCAGGTATCTGATATGATACAAGAAATATTGCGTTTCTCTCATTTCTGGCGAGTCTCTTCATGTAGAATACTGCTGTTCCCCCTTTGAGCATTCCTGCAGGGGAAACTATTATTCCAGGTTTTTTACATGCTTTTTTTCTTTGCGACCATCCTGTAATCCACTTAGCCCTTTCATGTGCCCTATTAAATAACTTATAGTTCTTAATGTATTTGGAGTGTCTAAGCATTATTCGGCTTGCCTTTCTAGCCATTCCATCAAGATATATTGGAGCTGAAATTTTGTATGCTTCTAGAATGCACAGTATTTCTTGGGCTCTTCCAACTGAAAATGCTGGTACAAGGACTGTTCCCTCCCTGTTGAGTACTTCTCTAATAGCTGTTACGAATTCCTTCTCGGTCTTCTTTCTATCAGCATGATCTGTAGTGGCATAGGTTCCCTCCATTATAATGGCGTCAAGTTTAGGAAGCTTCTTCGGTGCTCCTCTTAAAAGTCTCGTCTCTATGTTATTTATATCCCCTGTGTATAGCACCTTTCTGCCGTCCACTTCAATTAGGCACATGATGCTTCCAGGTATATGTCCAGCATTCAGCGCCCTTACCTTCGCATTTTTTATTTTTATCTGTTCTCTAAAGAATATAGGTGTCACCGAGCTGAGCATGGTTTTAAGCTCTAAATGTTCATATGGAAGGTAATATCCTGAGAGATGGATGAAATCTTGAATTAAAAGTTCACTTATCTCTGCCGTCAATTGTGTCGTTATCAGTTTTGGCCGCTCCGTTATGTAGAGTAATGGTATTCCTCCTGAATGATCTAAATGGGCATGGCTCAATATTATTACATCTATCTCCTTTGGAGAAATATGTTGTGGAAACTCTGGCTTTCCCTCCGCAATCATTGCACCATAATCCATCAATATGTTAACCTTGCCACCTTGCAGATTTATAGCTGACTTACCTACCTCCATTCCTCCTCCAAGTATTCTAATCTCCATTTTCTTCCACTCTTTACAATAGTTAATTTTAAATCTTCTTTCTCAAATTTCTGTCTGCGGGATGCATCATGAGTGTTAGGGTGATCTTAAATAAAAATGTTAACCTTGAAAATTGCACTTTTATATCAGGCTTTCACGGAATCGGTTTAACTGGTTTCATCGCGGTGAAACATCTAGTAAACTCTCTTAATGCTGATCGAATCGGCTTCATAGAGTCTTCTAAGCTTCCGCCCTTCGTCTCGGTTAGTGAGGGCTTCCTTCAAACTCCATTCGAACTCTATAAATATCTTGATAATGTTTTCCTATTAATTGAAGTTTCACCTTTCAGTGATGAGCATTCCAATTTTTCTAAAACTATTGTAGATTGGATTATAGATGAAGGCTTTTCAAAGGCAATCCTGATCGGTGGATTGGATAAACGTTTCAAGCGAAATGATGAGAAAATGCGTTTCATCTGCACCTCATCCTTTAAGCAGAAATATGGATTGGATGAAAAACTCCTTTTGGATAAAGGATTATATGTTTTTGGGCTTCTAGCCTTATTTTTAGCTAGGTTTGAAATTAGAAAGTTCCCTGCAATTGCCGTTTTACCTTACGCTGAACCGTCCCGCCCTGATCCAAAGGCTGCTGCTGACGCAGTCAAGTATATTAATAAAACATGCGGATTGAACGTTAATGTTTCAAAGTTAATTAAGGATGCTGAGATTATAGAATCTGAGGTTGAACTATTAATGAAGCAGTGGTCTGAGAAGGTTAAATCAGATAAAAATAAAACGCTTTACATGTAATAGAGTGTCTGTTCTTTTATAAGTTTCTCCACATCCATTTCCCCTTTATATTTAAAGATCTCAACGGATATTCCTCTCTTCTTCAAAATTTTCCGCAGTTCTCTTAATGTTTGAGTACTCATTAATTTTTGATCACATACTATAATTGCCCTCTTATAATTATTTTTCTCTGTAAGGGCTTCCACAGCTTCCAATATGACTTTCTCCGAACATGCATCCACCTCCTTTGCATTTTCATATTGCGATAAGGGATATATTTCATCGAGCTCTATTGGAATCAACCCGAAGGGAACTGTGTAGATGCAAAAGTGTAATTTTTCAATTCGCCTATCCATCTTCAACTTAAGTTTTTCAAGAAGTCTGCTTAAAAACATACTTTTATGATGTGGTTTAACATTTTGTTCAGGTAATAGAAGCAGTATCTCCTTTCCCTTAAACCTAACATTTCTTCTCAACTTCTTTATATGCCTTGTAACTTCAGGCCTTATCAGGCCCTCACTTGTGGTGTAAAATATGCCTCTAATTTCTCCTTTAGTTATTGGATCAAACTCCTCCAAGTATTCCCGATACTTTTCCAATCTTTTAACCGCCTTATACATTTGAGGATGAGTTTTCCCTTTAACTTCAAGTAATTCCCAAAGAGTTCCCTCCTTTATCGCCTGCTTAATTCTCTTAATCTCCTCAATTATGATCCAAAGATTATGCTCTGCGAGTAATCTCAACCTTTCAGTCTTCTCCATCTCCTTTAACTCTGAAGCATCATATTTTCTGCATATATCACAGTTGCAAGGCAGATATTCAAGCCTGGAGAGCTTTATCGTTCCATGTGGAGTCATATATCTATCATCTTTAGCATACAGGGCATATGATGCTGAGTCAAAAGTGTCGCAACCTAATGCAACAAGTAATGGTAGTATTATTGGATGGCCAGCTCCGAAGAGGTGTACCGGCCTCTGGAGAGGTAGATTTTTCTTAGCGGTAACTATGATATCTACGAGTTCCTCGAATTCATATTTCTCCATATATTGGGTTGGGCCTCCTATTCCATGTATTTGGAAAGGCATTTCACCTATTCTTCTCGCACAGTACTCTATGAGTTTAAGATATCTTCCACCCTGAACGGGTCCAACCCAGATTATTTTGTGATCCTTTATCTTTTTAATGCTTATCTCCGCATTTCTAATTGTCATTTCAACTGTTCTCTCAGCGATCTTTCTTGTAGCATTTCGAGGTGTAGGTACATCCAATATGACCGCTATATCGCTGTTAAGCTTCTCTTGAAGTTCGACCACTTCTTCTGCTTCAAGTTTAATTTCACCATACATTAATATTTGATATGCTCCTGAATCTGTCATAATTATGTCTTTAAAATTCAACAATTCATGTACATCTTTTAACTCTAATCTTTGTTTTTCACTTTGCCTCTTAATTAGATAAGCATTTGTTATGATGTTTTTTATTTTGAACTTCTCTGAGATTTCATGGCATGCAATTATATTCTCCCTTGGATTGACAACTGGAAAAAAAGCAGGAGTTTCAATGTTTCCGCTTTTCGTCTTTAACTTGCCTATTCTTCCAGCCAGATCCCTGTCAATTATCTCAAAGCTCATCAACTTTCACTGCTCTTCTTCTCTTTAATGAACTGTTCATAAATCCTTTTCACCCTATCTGCTGTAGGTCCTGTTCCCTCTATTACTCCTTCCTCTGTAACCCTTATTCTATCCATAACTACTATTACCCCTGCCTCTTCATGTAGTTTAACCATGTTTGGAAAAGCTTTTTCCAATCTTTCAGCTAATCCTTTTAAATCGAAAGGCTCCTCTGTTCTAATTATCTCTGCAATAACATTTCCCTTAATAAATATTCTAGCAAAACCTGAACCTGACTCATCCTTTGCATCTGCTAAACATAAATTCAGATTATTAGGATCATATCCTATCAATCTTCCAGTGAACTTTCTTCCCTGTATAGTTTTCACAATTACGGCTTTATCAAGTAATGCAGCTAACTCTCTCATGAATCTTGAGCTGCCGGCAGTTGCCAAACTACTTATCATTTGTCTTCCTCCACTTTAACTGATAGCAGAAGAATTTATTTGTTTTTTGTTAAAATAAAGATGTGACAAGGTGCTTTAATATGCTGAATCATCTGCGGTTGACCGTTAAAAAAATTGAGAGAAGCCCTGTTTCAGGAATACTTTCCATAAGTTTTCTGGATGAAAAAGGTATGATAAATTTAAGTGGAGATTTTCCAATGGATTTTTTAAAGGATAAACTGAGTGAAGGAGATTCGGTTGAATTTGTCTTCTCCACGGATGAGATAGATATAAATGAACTTAAAAATTTAGGTTTACCATTAATCGTCATGGAGGTTTTAATCTTTAAAAAGGTGAGATCTGAAGGGGAATATAGATATTATATGTCATGCTACGGTTTACAGTTCAGGTTAAACAGTTTGGAAGAGATAATTAAAGAAGCTGAAAAGTTGAATATTGCTTTTGTTCGAGTTGAATGATGAACTTTCATATCATAAAGTTTACATGTAAAATTTAAGATTGTTTCTCTATTCTTCACGGATCTTCGAGTATCGTTTAAGAAATTCTTCCAGTTTTCCCTCAGCTTCAATGATTTTTAGCCAGTCTATTCTTCCAGGAACATGTTTCCTATTTTTCCCTTCAAGTTCATCTAAGATCTCTCTTAAAATCTCCTCCACATTCTTATTTGTAGCATCTATCTCAACAACTTTATCTATTCCATATGTCTGTAATGCACTTATTAGACATTCATCAAGAGCTTCGGATAAAACGTTCTCCCTAACCTTCTTTTCAGACCAGCCTCTCATTCTAAGCCTTTTCTCAAGTATTTCGGGGTGAAGCCTAATAATTACGGCCTTTTTCACATATTTTTCAGGAATAATATCTGCGTAATGCCCTTCCACAATGACATCTTTTCCACTATTTTCCAGTATATTTACAATTTTTTCAGTCAACTTATCTATATTCGCCACTTTTGAATCGGATCTTTCTCTGTCGACTTCCACATAGAGCTTCTCCTCTATCACGAGTCTCGAGATATCAATATGTTTTATCCCTAGTTTTTTGCTTAACCTTTCAGCAATGGTGCTCTTTCCCGTGCCAGGTGTTCCCTGTATAATTATTGCCTTTCCCATTTTCTCACTATACTTTTATCTTGGCTCCTATAATATTTTGTGAGGGTGCTCCTTGTCGAAGATCAGAGATTTATTGAATAGGATCATGTGGCATCCAAATGAGGATCCGAGAAATTATGAAATAGTATTTATACATAGAGGGGCACCGAACAATTTAAAAGTAATTCCTGCATGGTGTATTGTAAAAGTTAAGGCTGGAAGCTTCGAGTACGAACTTCAAGGTGAATTCGGGCATATACCCTTCCATCGAATAGTGGAGATCAGGGATAAGAAGAATGGAAGGCTGGTTTGGAGGTCTCCGAAACATGTCTAGTCAGCCCTTCTCTAAAATTCCGTCGATTCCAGATTCAGGGGAGCTTATTAGAATCGCCTATGATAGGAGTTTGAAGGTTTCACCTTCCCTTCCAATGGGACTTTCGAGGATTAAAAAGCTTAAAAGACTCTATACTGCTAGGATCTCCTCTTTAAGCAATACTCTATCGAATAGATTACTTTTCTACTATAACTGTTTCCCTCCAATTAGCAGTTTACATCCATTTTATAAAGCCATTTTAAAATTGTATGTTAACCTCGACGAATATGAAGAAGCAAGAAGAAAGCTATTCTATTCTAGTAGAATACTACGTAGTTTAGGCCGAAGATATATTATGAAGTTGAAGAGAACTTCTGATATTAATGATTTAAAGTTGATTAGGAGGGAGGCGTATGGAAGATTAATTTCAGTTGTCCGCAGAATTAGAAAGGAACTTAAATTATTAGAGGATGTACGCGTTGAGATGCGTAACATACCGAGCATTAATCCAGACAATGTTACAATAGTTATCGCCGGATATCCTAATGTCGGTAAATCCACATTTGTATGTAAAATATCCACTGCAAAACCTAAGATTGCATCATATCCTTTCACAACCACTAAGCTCTTTGTAGGCCATTTGACAATTAAGAATTTACGTATTCAAATCATGGATACGCCAGGCCTTCTCGACAGACCAATTTATAAGAGGAATCGCATCGAAAAATTGGCTATAGCTGCCCTTGAACATGCAGCCGACGCAATAATATTCATTTTAGATCCCTCTGAATCTAGCGGTTATAGTTTGGATGAGCAGTTATCCCTGTTCAGGGAGATTGAAAACCTATTTAGAAAGACACCTATACTTGTCGTTTTAAATAAAATTGATATAGCATCTAAGGAGAAGATAATCTACTGTGAAAATTATTTTGGCCATTCCCTTCCCAAAATGGTGGCCAAGGATGGTTTAAACGTTACAGAAGTTCTTTTGAAAACTTTAAGCCTCACTGATAAGGGAAGATTTAAAGATGTTTATTCTTGAACCCTAATCCTTTGACGCTTATAATTCCCCTTCCTCTACTGTCCATCTCTTTATGAAACTTTATGTCCAACATTTTCTCTAACAGCTGGATAACAGTATCTGTATGTGATGTTACACCTGTTGTTACGATCTCCGAATAGCCGTCAGCTAATGCCATATATATTGGAAGCATATCTGAGAGATGTCTATCCACTGGTGCATCACATTCTATTTCTTCAATCAATTTTTTGGCAGCATTCTCTCCTACAATTTCCGCCTTCTTCCCTTTCTCCCCCAGCTCATCAGCTCCGATAATCGCCCTTTTAGATGTTTCTGTCCATAAAACTATTCCACTGCCAGGACCTAGATGAGGATCTTTCTCAGGCGGATACCATTCCTGATCTATAATAATATCTGTGAAGCCATATTTCCTTAGATATTTTTCTGCCGCTTTAGCCTGCCTCTCTGAAACGTGTCTAGGCAACTTTACACAATGTGATATTCCACGAATCCTCTTCACATATCCCCTCTCATTCTCCACTAAAGGTTTCAATTTTTCAACTGGAGTTGCATATAAAATTATTCTTCCTCCCCCTCTTGGATAATGTCCCCTTCTAATCAATTTAATTTCAACATTATATCCCATTTTTCTAACATGTGGTATGAAGACAAATCTCATATAATCTATGAGGGGACTCCACTTCACATCTGTTCCTCCAGTTATCTCCACTTTAGTCTTTTCCGAGACAAAGGCCAATGGAGGCATTATTGCTTGAATTATGAGCGGTATGCTTCCAGCTGTAGGTATTTCAACCTTTAAATCTCCACTTAGAACTCTTCTGGGTTTGAAGGTTATCTCTGTGGAGCCTATTCTCAAACCCTCAACTTCAGCATCAGATATTTCTGCCATTGCCTTTACTCCATAAAGATGTTGCGTCTTCAATCCAGGAGGTTTTCGTTTAGCCCTTATGTTGAATATTTTCACCTTTATTCCTGTCAGTGCCGAGATCGCTATGGCCGTTCTAAGTATCTGTCCTCCACCTTCACCCATGGATCCATCTATCTCGATCATAAGCCTCCTCTCTCTTAAAAGTTAAAATATGTGCTTCTCTATTTTAGGTTTTGGTGCATTGTTAATGAAGTATCGTCGAGGAGTGTATGTAGGTAAATTTCAACCATTTCATAAGGGACACCTAAAATGTATACAGTATGCTCTTTCAAAAGTTGATGAGTTGATAATTCTAGTTGGAAGCGCCCAATTAAGTCATACATTTAATAATCCATTTACCGCTGGTGAAAGAATTGAAATGATTAGACGAGCATTAAAAGATGAGAACATCAAATCCGATAGATATCTTATAATTCCTGTGGAGGATACTTTCGGCGTTCATTCCATATGGGTTTCGAAGGTTACAAGTATTCTGCCTAAATTTGAAGTGGTTTTCACCAATGAGCCTTTAACTAGAAGATTGTTTTTAGAAGCCGGTTTTAAAGTTGAATCCATCCCCCTCTACAGAAGGAAACTTTACTCTGCAACTGAGGTTAGACGTCGAATTATAGAGGGTGAAGATTGGGCTTCTCTAGTTCCCTCAGCAGTTCACTCATATATTATCTCCATTGGAGGAGATGAACGTTTAAGAGATCTTTTGAGAAGTGATAAAGAGAATTAAATTGTAATTTCGATTTTTTCACCACTCTTCACCTTCAATTTTTCAGCTGCATTTCCTTGGTTCATCGATATTTCCAGCAAATTGAAACTATCTATTATGGCGAGAAATTCTCCTTTCTCAACCTCTCCGTAAGCTCTACATATCTTGAGCTCTAAGCTTTTTTCTCCCCTCATCGTAGCCTTTAATCTTCTCTCAACTCCTATTTTTTGCAGATGTTCTTTACTTATATTGGTTATTATATTTCCGAAGCTGTCCACATAAATGATTATTCCGAAAATCCTTTCACCTTTAATTTGAGGTTCCGGTAGTTTTACCTCAACTATCCTATCAATCTCTTCTCCGAGTTCTTCGATTTTTACTCCTTTAGCTAGATATGCAGCTACCGGTGCAAATATATCTCTTCCATGAAATGTTAACGAAAATCTGTCTCCTAGGTAATTCTCAGCACTTATCTCAATTATCCTTCTAATACCATCCATCTTTGCAGCCATCGTTAAGACCCCATTATCAGGGCCTACAAAGAAGTAGCGTTTACTTTCAATTATTATCGCCTTTCTCTTTGTTCCAACACCCGGATCTATGACTACTACGTGAATTGTTCCTTTTGGAAAATATTTTGCTGCTGAGGCTAAGATGAAAGCTCCTTGAATAACATTGTACTTCTCCACTTGATGAGTTATATCAATTATATTTGCCTGTGGATATATATTTAAAATAACTCCTTTCATCTCAGCTACATAGGGGTCTTTCATTCCAAAGTCGGTTAGAAGCGTTATCACCCTGCCAGACATTTTCTGCCTCCACTAAATTTAAATTTATAAAATTTTCCTCAAAATATTGAGATGTGTCAGAGCTTTTAACTTTCGTCACCAATTGGAGCTCAGCCAGTTCATCATCCACAAAATATCCTTACAGTTCACCTAAATAATATTGTTTCTATCCTTCTTCGAATATCTCCCTCCATGCTTCAAGAATTTTTAAAGCCTCTTCCTCTCTTATCTTCTCTATGGCGAAACCTGCATGAACGAGAACATAGTCTCCCGGCTTAACTTCATCCTCTATTAGTGTTACTACAATCTCCCTTCTTACTCCGCCGAAATCCGCTTTAGCTAGATCTCCGTTTACTGAAATTATTTTGGCTGGTACTGCTAGACACATTTCAAATCATTCTACTAATCACCAAAAAGATAATTAACTCTTATGCTTATTTTTACAGGAAGTGGTGGTTTCCATGCCTTTTGAAAAGGGCGATTTCATACTGGTCGATTATGTGGCTAGAGTGAAGGATACGGGTGAAATCTTCGATGTAACCATTGAAGAGGTAGCTAGAAAGGAAAACGTGTTCCGTGAAAATGAAATTTATAGACCAATACTCGTCGTTCTCGGCGAGGGATGGCTGCTTAAATCTCTTGAAGAAAAATTAATGGAAATGGAGCAGGGTGAGGAGAAAGATGTTGAGCTATCTCCTGAAGAAGCCTTCGGTTCTAGAGATCCCTCCAAAATTAAAGTTATACCTGCAAGGGAGCTTTCGAAGAGGGGTATTACGCCGAGACCTGGAATAACTGTGGAAATGGATGGTAAGCCTGCAACGGTTAGAAGTGTTGGAAGTGGACGGGTAGTTTTAGATTTCAATCACCCATTAGCCGGTAAAACCCTAATATACCATGTTAAAATAGTTAAAAAGCTGGATAAAGATAAAGATAAAATTCTTGCTTTAATCGATAGAAGAATTCCAAATGTCAACATAGAAAAATTCAGCATATCCATTAGAAAGGGCACAGTTACAATTGAAATTCCTGAGGAGGCACGATTTCTAGAGGGAATACAGTTTGCTAAGAGAGGTATAGCAAGAGATTTGGAACATCTTTTCCCAGAAATATCCAGTGTTCGCTTCGTTGAAACATACACATTTAAACGCGAAAGAAAAGTGAAGTCCGCCGAGAAATCTAAAGAAGAGGTTGAACAGAACACTTAACCAGTTTTTCGCCTTTAGGACATTTTAAGCTTTCAAAAATCTTCAAGATCTTTATTCTATCACCTTCCTTTAAACCTATAGGAATGCAATAAACTATATTTGGGCATTTTTCTTTGCATCTTTTTAGTCGATAACTTACTATTATTCCTTCAATAGCCTTTTTCGCCTCTATTGCAACATCTATTTTAGCGGGTTTTACCTCTACAACAACTACCTCTCCTTCCGTTAATTTGCAGTAGTGTTTCTTATCTCTAACTTTTACCACTTCGTATACTCTTCCATTCTCCAAACTTTCTATGCAAACCTTTCTGAATGGGCATTTTTCACATTCTTTTGCGCCTCCTTCATGGATGAATACATAGCCTTTCCTAGCAATTTTACTGCTCAGTAAAGTGACTTTACTATTCGATAACTCCTGTAATTCTCGCAACTTTCTCAGCAGCCTCCCGAGATAAACCAGTCTCGCCTAATATAGTATATCTCTCCGGACGTATTTTGTTTGCTATAGTTAACGCTTCAATTATCTCTTCATCTTTTACTCCCAACTCCTTTGCCGTAGTTGGTGCACCTATTATTTTTAACGTTCTCTTTATCTTCCTCCAATTTCCACCATGTATATACATCATCATAATGCTTCCCACACCGCACTGCTCCCCATGCAATGCAGGTTTCTCCGCTATTAAGTCTAGAGCATGGCTGAATAAATGTTCTGAACCGCTGCAAGGCCTGCTACTTCCAGCTATGCAAATTGCAATTCCACAACTTATTAATGCCTCCACAACTGTTCTTATTGATTCTATATTCATTTGTGGAATATACTCTGCATGTTTAACCACTAGGCTTGCTGACATTAAAGCAAGTGAGGCTGCATAGTCTCCGTAATATTCTCCCTTCAATCTATGTGCAAGTCTCCAATCTCTTACAGCTGTAAACTTCGCTATTATATCTCCGCAACCGCTTGCTAACAATCTATAGGGAGCTTTCATTATTATATTTGTGTCGGCGATTATAGCTATGGGTGGTTTCGCTTCGATAGATGCAGGTCCATCTACACCCTTCAATGATGCTCTAGGTGATGCTATTCCATCATGGCTGGCAGCGGTCGGCATACTTATAAATGGAATTCTCCTCCTATATGCCGCTAGTTTTGCCACATCGATCACTCTTCCCCCTCCAACTCCTATTATTGCTTTCGCCTTCACTTCTTCGCTTATCTTCTCCACTTTTCCGACTTCACTTACCTCAGAGCCTTTCGATATGTAGGTTGTATTTTCCATTTTTTCTTCGCTTAGAATCTGGGAAACCTCTCTTCCAGCTATCTTTACTACATGTGGACCTGTCACTATAACTATATCTCCATTTACACCTAGATTTCTGCAGACTCTTCCAACCTGCTGAATAGTATTCGGTCCAACAATTATCTGTTGAGGCAGCTTTATTTCATGAATTTTCAATTTTTACACCTTCCATGCATATGATTAATTCGAAGTAATCCTTAAATATTCGTCGTTGTTCTTTTATGCATGGTTTTTATGATTTAATCGTTTTGCTGGAGGATTGGCTTCCATGATGAATATGGGTGATTTTGGCAGATTCAAAGACGATGCTAAAATAAATCTTAAGTTAACTGGCACCACAACTGTTGGTTTAGTTTGCAGGGATGGTGTAATATTAGGTGCTGATAGGAGGGCGACATCTGGATTTTATATAGCTCATCCTCATGTTAAGAAACTTTACAGGCTTGACGATCATATTGCTGCAACCATCGCCGGGGTGGTTGCAGATGCACAGCAGATTATGGAAATAGCTGCTTCCAATATTAAACTATACAAGTATCGGGTGAATAGACCTATAACTGTGAGAGGGGCAGCCACATTTCTATCCAATATCTTAGCGAACTCAAGAAGTTATCCATATGTCATTCAAGTGTTAGTGGGTGGAGTTGACTCCACAGGACCCCGGCTCTTCTCCCTGGATCCCTATGGAACTTTAACTGAGGAAAAATTCACAGCTACAGGTTCAGGTTCCCCTACGGCTTTAGGAGTATTAGAAGATGCATTTAAGATGAAAATGTCCGTGGATGAGGTTGTTCCAATAGTTGCACGTGCGATTCAAGCTGCCATGAGCCGGGATCCTGCAAGTGGAGGAGGCTTCGATATAGTTATTATAACCAAGGGGA
>QMRB01000034.1 GCA_003649185.1 Thermoproteota archaeon
GATTCCAAGGATTAGGGATGTTTCAAGTAGGGTTGAGGTTGTTTATGGTTACTTTAACAATCATTTTCATGGTTTTGCATGTGAATCTGCATTGATGGTGTTGGAGATGCTTGGAATATTGACTCCTGAACAGGTTAAGGTTAAGGAGAGGGTTGATGAGTATTTTAGGACTGGTAAGGCTTTGGTTCCACCGCCTGCTCTTAGAGTTAAGGGTCTTCAAGTTTATAATATTCTTTCAAGTGGCGATCCAATGAGGCTTGTTAAGCTTTTTGTGGATGAGCGTAGATTTGAGAGGGCTATGCAAATTTCTGATGATGAAGTTTCTGTTGAGGAGTTGTCGCCTTCTATGGTTAGAGCTAAGATTAGAGACTATGTGATTATAATTGATGTTGAAAATAAAATTTTGCTGCATGATTGCGCTGATTTTGCTAGAGTTTCAGTTGTTAAGCAGTTTTGTAAGCATGTTACTAAGCTATTTTCCCTTTTGCCAAGCGACCTGGCTTTGAAGATTTTGAGGCAAATGTATGGTGAATTGGATGAGTGGACTTTCAGGCCGTTAGTGGAGGAAGCCTAGCTAAGTAATCTTTATAACTATAATGTCGCCGGCTATTGCAGGATTCTTCTCAGAAGTCTTCTTTCCAGCTTTCCCCTACCTAGTGTCAGCCATGATAATCGCGGTCAGCATAATCCTAATCTTCTATGCATCCAAGTAATTGAATTGTAAATTCAATTTTAATTTTTTACAGCTATATTCTCATGGAGTTGATCATGGATTTTCTAGTTGGATTTCTAATATTCACTTCATTTTTAGCCTTCACCATATACTTTACTGTTGACAGTTTCAGTTATCCTCAGCCCACCGGGTTCATCAGGGTTGAAGCATCCTCATATCCAGTTCACCTAATTATTCGCCGTGAAAATGAATATTTAACGGTTGACTGTGTTGAAGGATTAACCGTTAAAGTGTATGCTGTATGCTTCAATGTTGACGGTTCCTATATCATCATTGAAGGCTATACTCCTTTAAAATTGGCTTACCATCCTTTTCTAGCAGTTTTCAGTGGAGCTTCAATGAAGATTTACGGTTTTCTCAGAGGCTTCACAGGCTACATTTCTCCTCATGGAGTTAACTGTAAACCTGTTGAAACTCCATATATCCATGTGGTGGAAGGTGTGCCAATAGAGTTTAACCCTGAGGAGACTGGAAGATTCACGGTTCAAGTTAAACGATTCATAACTGTTAATGGAACTATAATGATTGGTGGTGGATGAATGAGGGGGCAAATATTCACTGTAGATGCTGTTGCCGCCTCAACGTTGATGATGACCGTTCTGATAAATCTGTTTTTGATAAGTCAGATGAGCATTCTAGTCAAATATGAAGCTCCGGAAAGTCTTCTGGGAATCCTGTTGAAAGATGAAGAATTCATCTATGCAGTTTACAGTTTAGATTCGGGAAGGCTTAGAGCAATATTAAACTCATATTTAGGGTTGACGCCATATAATTTAACTCTGCTGGATGCTGATGGAGGCAAATTGCTCAGCATAGGAGTTGAAGTTGAAGGATTGGCAGCTTCAACCATAATTGTAGGTGTAAATGGAACGGTTAATCCGATAATCATCTGCTTAAAGGTGAGGCAGCCTTGAACTATACTTTGACAGCATATTTAATCTGCATGCTGCTAGTCGCCTCTATTTTAATTCAACCCGGCATGCATATAATTTCGCTGAGAAGTGAAGGCTTGGAGAAAATTTTTGCAACAGATTATTGGCTAACTTTAAACGCATTAATCTACATTTATGGAAAGGAGGATTCGATAGGAGAGTTCAATTCATTCTTAAACTCCGAGTTGAACTTCCTAAATCCTAGAATAATTGAAGTTCCAAATGTAACTGTGCAATATTTAAATGTTACTGGCAGCCGAATTGAAGTACAATTGACCTTTAGACGGCAATGGACGGTTCACAGAATTCATATATTTCTGAAAGCCGAAATTGTGGATAGATCTGTGAAGCATAATCCTGAGCGGAACGAATTAACCGTTACATTGAAAGTTAAATTTTACAGTGATAGACCAGTCCACATATATTTTAAAGTTTTAGATGGAGAACTTTTAAAAATTAAAAATCTAGTCGACCAAACATTCGAAATCTATATTTCAAAAAGCCTGCAGAGCATCTCAAGATTGGTGGCGACGGATTCAAGGGGATTGAAGGTGACGATAAATGTCTGACAGCCTAGAATATGCATTGATATTTACCTGTCTAACAATATTTTTAGCGTCAACACTCATGTTAATTGAAATTCCTGAACCAACTTACAGTCCAACATTACTGTTAAGCAGTATATGTGCAGTCGCCTTCAAACCTACAAGCACCATAACGATTAGAATATATATTCCCAGAGATGTAACCATATGGATTGACGGTTACAAGATTAAATTCAACGGCTACCCAATCAACTATGGATTGATCGAAGAATATTTGAAGCTGGAATTGATACGGGAATATTCAACCGACAAGATCATTCTAAATGTGAAGCTCAACTCCATCACTCTGATCGGAGGCAGAATCTACGAGTTAAAGTTCACCTCCACAAATATAGGCACTGTTAAAATTTCAATTCAAAGAATTATTGGTGGATAGATTGAAATTCGCGGCAATAATAATTCTCACATTAATATCTGCCTCAACCTTCCAGCTTCACAATGAAAATGTAATCTGGCTTACAATAATCAACCAGCATGATGAACCTATAAGTTCAATTGTAAAGGTTAAAGTGATAGGTGGAATGGCAGAATTATATAATGAAACCCACTGGATTGTTAAAAGCAGTTTAAATAGAATCCTCATCAAAGTCTATCGATACGATATTTGTGTAGGTTTATTCAACGTTGAAACTGATAAAAACTATAAACTCAAAGTTTCAGTGAGCAGAATGAAAATAGAGACCCTTGGAAACATAGCGTTAAAAGTTTCATTGATTGGAACTAAACATTACTGGATGATTACTGGAAAAACTTCATATACACTTGAAAATATGCCGCATGGAATCTATGAATTCGAAATTGAAGGAACAACTTTTAGAAAAACCATATATTTTGATGGGGGAACCATTAGGATAAAAGGAGAATTCAAAGTAGATTTAAAGGGAATGTTGAAGATGCTTCCCATAATAATTATATCAACAATAGCATTAGAGCTATATGAAGCCTACAGGAAGATGGGCAGCGTAAAATTGAAAATTAAACCTCGAATATTCAAAATAAATTGGAAGAAAAAATCTAAAAGGAAAATTAAAAATTTAAGGAAGATGAGAGATAAAAGGCCTAAGAGTTTAGCAGAAGCACTTCTAAAAACTGAAACTTGACAGCATACTCCTCATCGAATTGTTAAATTTAGATGGAACGGTGCCGACTATTTCACCGCAACCTCTTCGACGCCTCCCTATATACTGGATCTAGAAATCTATAGTTTTCAATTATACTCAACTTTTCCAGTTTCCTTATAGTTCTCGTTAAAGATGATTTCGGTATTGTTATTCCCCTCTTCTCCTCAACATATCTTCTAATAGTGGACCATGAGTTTTCTCCTTCAGCTATCGCTTTGAGCACCATTCTCCCCTTCCAATCCAATTTATTCAATTCGTTCAATGCCATTTGAACAGCTACATTTGAAATCTGCTTTAAATCTCTAACTCCATCAACATATGATCTGCCGAAGAATACCAGCCAGCCGACTATTCCGTCGAAGAGGTTGACTGCATTTTCAATGATGCCTTCATCAACACTCATATTTAACTCCTTGAAACCCTGCCTTAGAAACTCCATTGAAAGATCTTTAGGAAAACGTTTAACCATTAAATCTAAATGATATCTGCCATATAGTGGAGATGCTGAATTATCTATACCTACAAAGTTTCTCAGCAAACCTATTTCAGAACCGCTTAAAATAACCGTTACATTCTCTAAATTGTCATATGCATATGCTATTAGAGATTTCACCTCCATCGATATTGGTGGACGGAGACCTTGAACCTCATCAAGTATCATGATGATTCTCTCCCTCCGCCTATTAAGCTCTTCAAGCAGTCCCAAGAAACTTATGGAATCCCTTCCCCTCCACTTAACTTCAACTTCAACATCTAAAATTCTAATTCCACGAATATTCTTCAAAAAACGCTTCAGCCTTCCAAGACTATCAGACAATCCCTCACTAAGCCTCTCATAGAGATCAGCTGTCCGCACAACACCCCGCATATCAATATAAATGCCATTCCAATTTTCAAGAAAAGATCTGAGAATGGAAGTTTTACCGATCCTTCTAATGCCCAACACAAGTATCAACGGATCGCCACGCCCAGCAGCATCGTCGAGAAATTTAAGCTCCAATTCTCGATTGAACAGGTCTCTTCTGGAACTTTTAGGTCGGAGATCGAAAAGCATAGTTCCACACCGGAACTAAGTTCCACACCGGAACCATAAAAAACTTTCCATCAACACAATCCAACAATATATTGCCCCAATCTTCTTTCATACTTTCCTCCAAGAAGTTTCAACTCCCCTAATATTATAGGAATCTTTTATCTCAAATGAATATTGGAGCCGGAGAAAATGGAAAGAATGTGATCTATTAATGAAGGGATGACTTGAAGCGAATATTGGAAAGCTGAGAAGATTAAGTTCAATTGAGAATTATGGAAATTTCTGGATCAGTGTGGATGAATCTGCAATTTTTAAATTTGACTTCAATAATTCTTGAAGGTTACTTATATGAGGTGGAAAATTCTGGATGAGGTTAAGAGAAGACTTTTCAAAAAGTTAAGAGTTGAATTTTCGAAGAATGCTTCCAGAAATACTGAAGAATATTTCGAGTTTCTCGATAAAATTCCATATGCTCTTTTAGATGAGTGGAAGAGGATTGAGCAGAGATATAGGGGTAGAAGTTCCATTAATATTGGAAGGCTTAGAGGCTTCCTCTATGAAGCCCTCTTCTACTATGCATGTTTAAGAGTTCAAACATTCCTGTTGAATTCTAAATTTAGGAATGGAAGATTATGGTTTGAATGTATACCAATATTTGATGTGAAGCCGAATCCGCCAATACGTTTAGGTGGGGAAAGCTTTAATAGCTCTCCAAGATTGGAGGGAGACTTTATAATAGTCTATGTGAAGGATGGATCTCCATCTTTACCCATCCTTGTAGATGTGAAGTCGGGGAGACCTTTAACGTTCAATTGGAATTGGAGGAGGCATGTTAAAGCTGCTGTTAGAAGCTGCTTCATCTTCCAAATATCATATCCAAAGGTTGAGCTTCCAATGGATCTCAGAGACTGGATCTTTAAGGCTCCATGTCCACGGTGTAAATGTCTGAGCAGTTCAACATATAAGTGTAGCTGCTGCCATTCAATTATACATGGATTTAAAGGTATGGATGAACGGTTCAATTTAAAATATTTTAGAGATGAAATTTACAGTATAGCTTCCAAATAGGGGATGCAATTTTAATTTTCCATAACTATATTCTCATGAAAACTTTAATTTTAATTCAAATTTTAACTTTAACCTTTGGACAGTTAAATTCACCCTTTATCTGCGAACTTGCATGGAAGACTGCTTTGAACTCTAAAATTGGAGGTTTATTGGAGCCTTACGAGAATACATTTAAGTATTGGACTTTAAGAGCCGTTGAATTTGAATTTGAAGATTATGGAAAGGCAATTCTAGGATATTTCAACTTGGCATATAACGCTCTATTGGAGAATAGGCTTGAAGATTTTGCGGAATATGTTGGAATAATGTTAACCCTAATGCTTAAAGTTAAATTCTCCACAGATATTTCCAAGGCGAATCTGCTGAACATTTATGGCGGCGTTGACTGGAAGAGTATTGAACTGTTAAATGGCGATGTTGAACAGCTCATTGAACACTGGATTAAATTTAAACCTGAAGATGCTGAAGATCTTCTCTACAATTATATTTCGACGGCTCTAAGCCTCTTAGAGAAGATGCCGTCAAACTCAATTATACGTGTAATGAATACTCCTATGCTCCGCGAATTTTCAGCTGCATCTCTAATAGCGGTCACCGCAGCCTCATCATTTTTTGTTGCTAGGAGGATGCGTGAAGAATTTGGCGGTGTTAAATATGAAGGCTACCCATAAATTTTCAAAATATATTATAATACTTCTAGTTCTAATCGTTGCAGCCTCAGCCTCAATAATAATAGTTTCAACGATAATTGAAATGTATAATTCTAAATCTGCTGAAACCAAAATTATACTTAGAGCATTCGATCAGGGAGAGATAAACCATGTGGAGTTCATTCCTAAACCCATATATTTAGCTGAAAGTTTAACTTGCAGCGAACTTTCAAAGGAGCTTCTTTTAAACGCATTTTATGGATCATACTTGGATGAAGACAAATTATCCTTCATATTGGCATGTAAACGTAATGGATACTATTCTAAAAGTCCAGGTGAATTCGACTTTGATGCTGAAAGCACATTATATGCATCGTGGCTTATGAAACTTTTAGGTTTAAAACCTGAACTTAACACTACAATTCTATTTGAAAAACTTTCAAAATGTGAAACTTTCACAGAGGCATATTATTTGGCGATGACTTTAAAGCTTCTCGGAATAAATGTGGATGAAAAACTGTTGGAAGATTTCAACTTGAAGCAGGCAGTCTCACCTATTAGGGGTTCATTTAAACCCAGTTTAAAGGCAACTGCCATGTGGATCTCGCTCTTCAAAGATTTGGAGAAGGCTGAATGGCTTGCTGAAATCTCCAATGGAGGAGTAAAGGTTAGAGCTGGAATGCTGCTTGAAAATTATAATTACAGTGAGATTGAAGAATTAAATTTTAAAGAATGGTTTAACATTGAAACTTTAATAATTTTCAAACCGGTCTTCATCAATGTAACGGTTTCCCCATCCATAATTGTAAATGAAATGCCTAAAATTTCAAGTTTAAAGGCGGTTAAATGGCCTAATAATCCCGTTAAGGAATACTTTTTCTCATGGAGATCAATGAAATCTAACATTGAGAGCATCCTGAAAATTGACGGTAGAAAATTATTCTTCAATCATTCAATTATTCGTGAAGAGGCTGCTCCAATAATCTTTGAAAAATTGAATTTCCATTCAATCAGGGTTAAATGTGAATTTAAACCTCCATACAGGTTGATTTTGAATATTGGCGGCCTAAAATTTCATTTCCAATCGGACAGCTATGAGAAATCTTGGATTTTAAATATGCCTTTAACTGGAAGATTCAAAGTTGAAGCCATAATAAAATCTGATAACATTTTTCTTAAAGGTGTAGGCTTCCTCGAATTTGAAATTCAAGATCACATTCCAATTAACATTTACATGTTCATATTCTTCCCATTCTCCATGATAATTGTCGCCGGAGTTGGATGTAGAGGTTGGAGCTGCAGATTTAAAGTTTCAATGATGGGATTGACTTTCCAAATAATCATTGCATTGATCTTTCAAAGATTGAGATGGATCAACCTTCAATGGTTCACTTTAACTTTCACCGCAACCTTTCTTGCAGCATTATATGTTAAGTATAGGGAAGTCTTTAATGTCAGCGTAGATCATCTTACAGTTTTAGCCGCCATTCTATCCGCCTCCACTCTTAATGGAAACCTGTTAATTCTAATTTTAAGCGGATTGGGATCGATGCTCTTTTTAATCTCCGCATTTATCTATCCATCTGAGAGGGATAAAACTGAGAAGCTTTACAAATCTTCAATGCTAATATATTCATTCGGAATATTCTTGATGGGTTTGATCGATCAAGTTGCAGTTGAAATTGCATGTCTACTCCGATCTCCAAGTGAAGGTTTCATAGATGCTTTAAGAATGCAGGCTATGATGGCTTCAAATCTCATCGCCTTAACCCCTATATTAGCTCCAATAATTCATCTTGCAAGATTGATCCATGCATTTGAGAGGGGAGTGGAGGCTGCAGATATTATTAGGAGAATTGAAGAATAGTTTTATCGATCATTTAAATATGAGTCTGCATTTTACTTGATGAGTCTAAAACTGTTAGATTATAAATTGAAATTTAAAGATAATTTTTTAAACAGCATTATATACTGCTTCAAATTTAAAGGTAAACAGTACTTTAGAGTTCTCAAAATTATACGTTTACTTAGAAATCCAAGAGAGATTTCTCAAATCGAAACTTTACTGGAGATGCATAGAGATGTGGTTTCAGCATTCAAGGAAAATTCAAGTTCCCGTCTAATTTTAATAGCAGTCTTCTCTAAAAGGCTGGGTTTAATGTGGTGTTATGGAGTTGCAGTTGCAGATGGCGATTTAAATATTGCTGAAAGCTGGGCTGAAAAACTTTTCGAAGCTTTAAAGGCATGTTTGAAGGGTACATATAGACAGTTGATCTTCAGATCTTTAACTCGCAGAGAAGCATGTGAAATGATTAGAATTTTAATGAAGTCTAATCGTGCAGCAGCCATTATAGGTTTACCTGAACCTAGAGAAGCCATGGCGAAGCCTTCTAAAACACTCTACTATCATCTTGGAACCAGAATTGTGGAGATGGTGGAGGAAGTTGTAAGGGGATTAATCAGTATTGGAGAGGAATTCGCATATACTGTTTTAGCCCAGAGCATCGATCCGAAAACTCTTCACAAACTGTTAATTAAAGTTTCAAAACTCTGCAGCAAATATAGCGGTTTCGATGAAACTGCCAGTTTAGGATTCCATCTTACACTTCCATTCAGCTATAATAGGAGCATAATTTTTGGAAGCCAGAAATCTCATGGTGAAACTTCAACGAATCAGAGAATTAAATCCCACATTTACAGTTCAAATAAAAGTATGGGTGAAAGTTTAAGTGAAAGCAGAGTTGAAAGTAGAAGTGAATCTAAAGGTAGAGTTGAAAGTAGAATTTCAACTGAAAGTCGAATTCAAACATTCAGCACCGGCACATCCCAAACTCAATCACACAGTAAAAGTTTAAGCCATGAATCTTTCAGATCCAACAGTGAATATACAAGTATAAGTGTTGGAGAAGCCTCTTCAGAGTCAAAGTCGAAAACTGAAACTATAGGTGAAAGCCTAATAGACTATGATAAAGCTGTAAATGAGCTTGGATATAGAGTTGAAACTGTAAGTAAAGGTTTCACGAAATCTAGAGCTGAAAGTTCCAGTCGAAGCGAAAATTGGAGTATAAGCGGAGAATTCAATGTCGGCGGCAAACCTTTCGGTATAGGTGTATCTGGAGGTTCAAGCCATAGTAGAGGCGGATCGATTACAGAGGGCTCCGTGAATACCAAGGCTGAGAGCAGCTCGAACAGTATTCAAATCCCTATAGGTAAGATTCCAACATTCACTGAAAATCACAGTGAAAGCACTGTACATTCACATTCTAAAAGTAAGGTTAACAGTCATGGAGAAAGTTGGAGTATGGGGGAAAGTATAGGTGAAGGTGAAAGCTATACTACTGGATATTCAACCTTTAAAAGTCAAAGTTTATCTATAGGTGAAAGTGTAAGCAGAGGCTTCTCGACGAGCAGATCATTCATTAAAGGTGAAAGTAAAGGTACAGTTAAAAGTTTCAGCAGATCCATCGGTGTAAATAGAAGTTCCGGAATATCCATTGGAGAAGGCTTTTCAAAATCCGAGATTAAAGGTTTAAGTCTAAATGCTGGAAACATTTACAGTTTAGGAGTTTACCCCGGAATCTCCCTAAACTATTCTGTTAGGAGAATTGATGAAGTTAAGAGAATAGCCTATGAACTTTTAAGGTTTGAACGTGACCGCATAGCCCAGATGATCAGCCAGGGAGGATACCACGTGTTATGTTCAATTTTAGGTTCCGAAAAGATCGTTACAGCTGCAAAAACCCTTATAATCCAAGCCTACACTCCCACAAAAATATATCCTGAACCGTTAAGAGTTGTTGAGGGGGATGAAGAATTCCTTCTAAGCGTTAAAACTTTAAGCTTCGATCTTAGAGCTTCAAATCACCTTTTAAGACCATACATGTACATGAACATTTATAATGCAACGGAGCTTGCAGCTTTAACCCATCCTCCTAGAGTTGAAGCTCCAGGAATAGAAACTGTGATGGAGAATATTCCGGAATTCAGAGTTCCTTCTCCAAGAAGCTATGATGTGGAGTTTGGAAATGTTGTAAGCCATGAACTTGGAGAATTAACTGATATTCGATTTGGCATTGATGGAGAAGAACTTCTCCACGCAGGATTCTTCGGGATAACTAGAAGTGGAAAGACCAATGCTGCAATGATCTTTCTTTCAAGATGCATAATAAATTTAAATGCAAACACGCTTATACTCGACTGGAAGAAGGATTGGAGAAGACTTCTCGAAAAGGTTAAAGGAAAACTGTATATTCTCCACCCTTCAAAATATACTGGAAAAATTAAACCTTTAACATGGAATCCTCTTATCCCTCCGAGAAATGTTGACCCTGAAACTTGGCGGGATACAGTTGTAACATGGTTCTGCATGACCTATGGTTTAGGAGCTAGAAGCTACACTCTTCTATGGGAGATTCTGGATGAACTATACGCTGAACGTGGAATATATGATGGATATTTAAATAATCCACCCACATTGAAAGATGTTTACAGGAAAATTAAATCCCTATATGCGGCTGAACGGAACTCTAGAAGAATAACATTTGAACAGTTAGACCTATACGTTAAAACCCTTGCAAGACTAAAATATTATACTAGGGGAAGACTGAGCAAACTCTTCTCAAACCGTAAACATATAGATGTAAGTATGCTTCTAAAAGGGGTAAACGTGATCGAAGCAGGTGAAATGGCAGATATACATAAACCATTCCTACTCGGCCTACTAGCATTATCAGCATTCTATCATCGAAAATTTTCCGGGCCGACGTTAAACCCGGAAATAATAGTTTTAGAGGAAGCTCACCAAGTAGTCTTCGACCCAACAGTTAAAAATATAGCTAGACAGTTAAATATAACTGAAAGCATATTCGACAAAATGGCAGCTGAATCAGCAGGATACAATCAATATTTAACATTCATAGCGCAGCATCCATCAACACTGAGCAATGGAGTGCTCAAAAATCTAGGATTAATCATAATATTCAAACTTATAGCTGAAAACAATACTCACAGAGATATTCAAATAGTCAAAGACATGATATGCAGAGGAACTGAAAGAGCATATATAGAGGTGGCCAGATTCATATCTAGACTTCCAGTTGGATGGTCAATCATCAGAAAATGCAGATCACTCCAATTAATAGAACAGGAACCAGTAATCGTCAAATGGGACATCTTCAAATAGAAAATTAAACCAGCCATTATTATCTCTATTTTAATGCCATAATTATTTCAGAAAAGACATGGCAAATATGATGCAAGGTTGGAAGAATGAACTTTTTGGAGAGAAGCTGAAGAGATTAAGGTTAAGTTAACTTTTTGAAGTTTTTGTAGCTGCTTTCTTGTCGATCTTCAATTTCAATGGATTTTTAACCTTTTTAAGTTTGGATGCAGAGTTAATGATGTATAGGTTCCATTTAAACTTTTATTTTAAATTGCTATTTGAATTGGAAGGGTGAGAATGGTGAGGTTTAAGTGTCCTGAATGCAATGTTGAATGCATATTTGATGATAGAACCTATGAGTATATATGTCCAAATTGCGGTTTGGTTGTTGATGATTCGAGACTTGCCTATGACGAGTATTATAATGTTGCTTTTCTAGATGATTATAAGGGTAGAGTTGAATCTTCAATGTATAGGAGGCTTAGGAAAAATTGGAGGCAGCTTCTAAAAATTGAGCATTATACTCGTGGAGGATCAAATTATGTTGCTATGCTTGTGAAGTCTAAGCTTATGGAGATTGAACCTAAATATAGAAGTCTCCTGTTAGATGTGGAGGCTGGAAGTCTAAATGAACTGTTCAAAAATTATCTTCTCATAACTGGATATCCCTATGAGTTGGCTAGGGAGAAGTTTCTGTTGGCATGTGAACTTGCAGATGTTGAGAAGCCTAAGCTTAGACCGGTTAACATATTGTCTCCAAGCATCTCTAAATTTAGAGTTAATAAGCGATTTTCAAGGATTATAGAGGAGGTTGAAAGCATAGTTGATGGTGAAGTTAAAATGTTAATTGAAGGGTTGATGAATCTTCCGGATTTTCAACCGTTAAATGTTAAGGCTTTGAAAGCTGCCTGTGAAAAGTGGATTCACGGTGAAGTTAAAGTTAAAAATTATAGTGTTAGAGCTGCTGGCAGATATTTGAAGCTTTTAAGAAGACTGTCGAAAATTAATGCTTACATTTTAGCTTCGAAATATGCTTTCTCGCTTCAACAGATCTGTCTAATTAAAAAGCTGAATGTGAAGGCTGTTAGGGAGAGTATGCGTAGAGGATTGAAAATTGTGAATGCGATGAATGGAGAGTTTTATCCAAATCTTGGATTTCTATGCGCCATGTTTCCCTCTATAAGTGAAATCCATTTCAAACTTGCAGCCAAATATTCCAGCTATTCAAGCTATGTTAGAGTTTGCAGAACTTTTGGAGTGGAAGCTTTAAATAGAAGATTATATGGGAAGATTAGAGATTACTTTGAGATTTCAAGGCTTCTCCACTTTTTCGACGAATCATCTCCTATAGACTTTATGAAAGATGAGTTCAACTTAATCATTCTTGATCAAAGCTCCGTTAACTTCCAATCCTACATCGACCTTTTCAATCTTGATTCAAATGATCTTTTAGAGCTGCATTTAACCCCTAAATTTCAATTCTATTCCGCTTAGTGATGAACATGGCTAATTAATTATAATTTTCTGTCTGAAAAATTATTAAGATGTTCTGTCTCCTTAATTTTATTCGGTGAATTGAGATTTCAAGAATATTTCTGAACAGGGATAGTTTGTCTGCTTCATATGTTCCTAGAAGGCTTCCC
>QMRB01000035.1 GCA_003649185.1 Thermoproteota archaeon
GAAACCCATCCAACGTAACTCTTTGCCGGCCACATCTGCAATAATCTCCGCATATTTGGCATTTCCAGTTGCTCCAATAGCCATAGCACTGGGAAGTGGGGTAACATCTTTCCCTATTCTGAATACAACTCCACCTTCATAGTCTACAGCGACAATTAAGGGGGGAAGTCCTAGAGATAGAGCGCTTCTCTTAAAATCTGAGATTAAATTGCGAACCTGAACGGAGTCAACCATATTTCTCCCGAAAAGAATTATTCCTGAAGGTTTAACTTCCTTTAACAGTTCAAGATGTTCGGATGAGAATTCGCATCCATCAAAACCGACCATTAACATTTGCCCAGCAAGCATGTCAATCTTCAAGTACACCACCAATACAGAAACATAATAGCACATAAACCATAAATAGTTATTTTATTGTTCAACAATGTATATTTATAATGTTCAAAGGGGTTGTGGGAGAAAATGCCGACAAAGCAACTATACTTATATGACAGCTACCTAAAAGAGTTCGATGCAAAAGTTCTTCAAGCAAGAGGAAGAGAATTAATCTTAGATCAGACAGCTTTCCATCCGATCTCAGGAGGAGTATCATATGATATGGGCACTATAATATATGAGGGAGAAAAACATAAAGTGTTAAAAGTTGAATTAGACAAAGAAACTGGAAATATAGTACATTTCTTAGAAGATTATGCTGAAATAAATCCAGGCAACATGGTGAAAGGAGTTATAGATTGGAATAGAAGATACAGGTTGATGAGACTCCATACAGCTGCACATTTGATAGCTGCAGTAATGTATAGGGAATATAATGCATTGATAACAAGCGGAAATGTTGACTATGAATATGCAAAGCTGGATTTCAATATACCAGTAACCAGTAGAGAAATATTTCTTGAAGCAGTAAAGAGGGCAAATGAAGCCGTGAAGAGGCGAATACCAGTAAAAATATATTTTTTGACGAGGAGAGAAGCATTGAAAATTCCCGGAATCGTAAAATTAGCTGAAAGAATGCCGCCGGAAGAGAAGAATCTGAGAATAGTAGAGATAGAAGGAGTTGACATACAAGCGGACGGTGGACCGCATGTAAAGAATACAGGAGAAATTGGAGAAATAAAACTCATAAAAGTTCAAAATAAAGGTAAAAATAGGAGGAGAATATATTTTAATGTTATGTAGAGGTAAATATGATGATAAAGATTAAAATAGGGGAAGACAGGTTTAGTTCTCCTCAAATAGCTTTACTTCTAAAATTGAGAGAGGGAGAGAATGAAACTAGGAAACTTTTGAGAACTATGTGGAGGTTTGGATTTAGATCTAGAAGTTCATTTTACGCCGCACTCTCAGAGCTTGAAGAGAAAGGATATATTGAGAGAGATGAATATGGAAGAGTTAAATTAACTGGGAAAGGAGAGGAACTTGTTGAGAAGATACCTGAAGCAATATCAAGTAAGATACAGCCCCTCATAAACTATGTGTCATTTATAATGGAGAAGGCAGGAATAATAAGTAGAAGAATAGAATATAGATCGATTGCAGATGAGATTGAAGATGCCGAGGAATTGGAGAGATATCACAGATATCTATTAGAGGAGCTTAAGAAGGTGAAGGAGAGATTGAAAAAGTGGAGGAGAATAAAAGTAGAATAAATGTCTAAAAGTAAACTTTAAATACAAAAATAGACAATTATTACATGATCAAAATGATCGATTGGGAGAAAAAGAAAGAAGCAAAAATAATTAAACTTCCAGGAGTAAAGCTGATAGCTGCACCTGGAACATTCATGATAAAAACAACACTTACAGAAGAGGAGACAGATAGCTGTAGACACCATGTGGAAGAAGATGTAGACAAATACACCATCAAAATAGAAATACCTGGAACAAGAAAGGAAGATGTAAAACTCTATATGAATGAAAACACAATAATCTTGAAGGCAACTCCAACCATAAAAATGCCATGGACACCTGAAACCTACAGAGTAAAAATAAAACTTGAGAATACAGTGAATCCGGAGGAGGCAAAGGCAAAATACGAATATGGAATACTAACTATAACAATACCTAAAAGAAAAATCACTAAGGAAATATCGATAGAATAATCTTCCAATATATTTTTATAAATGATTTAAGCCTTCTAGACAAATATCATATTGATTAGCATGGATCCTATAAAAAGAATCATGGAGATAAGGGAAAAAGATGAGAAACTAGCTTTAGGATTAATGTCAGGTACTTCAGCTGACGGAATTTCAACGGTAATAGTTAAATTGAAGGGAAACTGGACGGAAACGAAGTTTAAAATCATACATTATAGAACAAAGAAATATCCGGAGAAAATAAGAAAAGAGATCTTCAAAATCTTTCAACCTGAAACGGGAAAAGTGGACAATATATGTATGATGAACTTTGTTTTAGGCGAAATCTTCGCCGAAGCAGCTTTGGAGACCATTGACGAAGCAGGATTAAAGAGAACGGAAATAGACTTCATAGCATCGCATGGACAGACAATACATCACATGCCTAAAATGAAAAAAATCTACACGTATATGGCGAGATCAACCCTTCAAATAGGGGAACCTTCAATAATAGCTGAGAGAACTGGAATCTTAACGATAGCAGACTTCAGGCCGAGAGATATAGCTGCAGGAGGTGAAGGAGCACCGATAAGTGCATATGCAGATTACATATTGTTCAGGTCGAAAACTAAGAGTAGAGCGGTGCAGAATATTGGAGGAATAGCCAACGTAACATATATTCCCAGAAACAGCAAACCGGAAGGTATCATAGCATTCGACACGGGGCCGGGAAACATGATGATAGACGGTATAATTGAATATTTAACTAGAGGGAAAATGACATTTGACGAGAATGGAAAAATAGCTGCAAGAGGCAAAGTGAACTGTAAACTACTCGAATATTTAATGGAACATCCATACCTTAAGAGGAAACCTCCAAAGACCACCGGTAGAAGAGAATTTGGAAGGAAATATATAATTAAAGTAGTTAAGAGGGCAGAGAAGATGAACTTAAATTTAGAAGATATATTAGCAACAATTACAAAATATACTGCTAAAACCATAGCTGAAAGCTATAGGAGATATCTTCCCGAAATTCCGGATGAAACAATTATCGGTGGAGGGGGAAGCCATAACAAAACGTTAATGAAGATGTTGGAGGAGGAGATTGGAGATGAAACAAGAATATTTAGACATGAAGATTTCGGTATACCGGCTCAAGCTAAAGAACCTCTAATATTAACAATACTTGCTAATGAAGCTATTCATGGACATTTCAATAATATACCAAGTGCAACAGGTGCGAAGAGGAAAGTGTTGATGGGGAAGATAATACCTGGAAGATGAGAAGGGAATGTTGGACTGTTAAAATATTCTGCCAAACAAGAAACCTTTAGATTTCACTCTTAAAATATATGATACAAGTCTGTCTGAAGCCTCTTCAATGAGACTTTCACCTCTCTCAGCAGAGGCGGAGGCCGGATTGCCTAAATAGCCTAAACCATCCGTATGATTCCACATATCTGGAAGAGGTATCTGGGCCGGTTGCTTAAAGGAGACATATCCTCGTCTAGCTTTGTTAGACGGCAACTTCCAATATTCATTAACCAATTTAGGTTTATAGCTGAGGATTATGGAGGTTTCTATTGGACCTGCATGATCGGTTTTACCCTCACTGATCAGCTCAAACCAATTTATAATGGCAACTATCAATCCCAATTCGTCTCTAAGTTTTACTGCAGCAGCTTTCAGCGGAGCTTCATTTCCACCATGACCATTAAGTAGAATTATATGTTTGAAACCGCTTCTATGGAGAGAGAGGCAAACTTGATAGATTAAGTTTATCATAATCTCCGGACTTAAACTAAGAGTTCCAGGAAAATGGAGATGTTCACCTGAACAGCCTAGAGGGATAGTTGGACCAACCATTACTTTTACACCTCTATCGTTAAGTTTCTTAGCAGCAAGCTCCGCTATACTCTCAGCTATCAAGGTATCCGTTGATAAGGGTAGATGGGGGCCGTGAGCCTCGAAGGAGCCTACAGGAACTATAACGATCCTGCTGCTCCTCAAATAAACTTCAACTTCCCTGTAGCTTGACTCTTCAAGTCTAAATTTAGAAGACAAAACAACCACAAATTATTATGAAAGATAAAGCAATATATTAAATTAATCTAAATAGTTGAAGGGAAGGCAATATGAGAAGAATACCAACTAAATTTATAAATTGGATATATGTGGAGAGAGCGCAATTCATAAGAGAAATGAGGAATAAAATTAGAATTAAACCTGAAGAAATTTGGCTTCAATTCACTAAGCATACACCTACTATAATTTCGCATGGAAGCGCTGGACTGAACGGATCCATAAAAGGTGTAGGCTTCATTTTAAAAAGAAAATATATTGAAAGGGCTGTTGAAGATTTCATTGAACATATAAGGAGGGGTTGGAGAGACGGATATAGTAGGGAGGGGCTTGAACTTCTAATAAAACATATCTATGGAGATGAATGCATAGAAAGAATAGACTTCACTAAACTTGCAACCATAGAGCTAGCTAAGAAACATACATATATAAATTTGAGGGAGAATAGAGAGGCAACCCTACTATTTTATCAACCTCCAATCACAAGCTATGAAGTTAGAGTAGAAGCAGAGATACATGAAAATGGATTAATACATAGATATGTTAACGCCGTTCACGACGCTTATCATAAACCCTCCCCTGAAAAGTGGAAGGATAGACCGGTATACATATTCAAAATAAAGGAGATCTATGACAATTCAAGTACAAAGGATGGATTTGGAAAAAGAATATACTAAAATGAGAATTTAATAGTATTGGAGGTAGAAGTATGGGAAAGCTGAGAATAGCAGTGTTAGGTTCAACAAGGGGAACAGATCTGGAGGGAATTTTCAAAGCGATAGAGAATGGGGAATTAGAGAATGTTGAGATTGCATGTGTAATAAGCAATAAGAAAAAGGCATATATATTGGAGAGAGCGAGAAAGCATGGAGTAGAAGCAATCTTTATCAGCTCAAAGGGAAAAACGAGAGAGGAATATGATAAACTAATAGCAGAGGAACTTGACAAGAGAAATATAGATCTAATACTTCTAATTGGATATATGAGAATTCTAAGTTCATGGTTTGTGAAGAAATATAAATGGAAAATAATGAATATACATCCATCACTTCTTCCAGCCTTCGCTGGAGGAATGGACTTGGAAGTTCATAAAGCCGTATTAGAATATGGAGTGAAAGTGACTGGATGCACATTACACTTCGTCGATGAAGGAGTGGATACAGGGCCGATAATACTGCAGAAACCGGTATACGTGGAAGAAGAGGACACCCCTGAAACTTTGAAGGCAAAGGTGCAAAAAGCTGAACAGGAGATCATCATAGAAGCGATAAAGCTATATCAAGAAGGAAGATTGAAAGTTGAAGGGAGAAGAGTAAGAATCTTACCTAAAACAAATAGAAATAGGTGAGAAGAAAGATGGAGATAAAACTGAATCCCGGAATGAGGAAGATAAAGGAATTCAAAATAACGGAGAAACATGCAGCAAAAAACGTTGGATCAGGAGAAGTAGAAGTCTTATCAACGCCATCTATGATAGCATTCATGGAGAAAACGGCTATGGAATGCGTACAGAAAGAACTGCCAGAAGGGTATATAAGCGTGGGAACAAAGGTTGATGTGAAGCATTTGAAACCAGCACCGGTAGGAGAAAACCTAAAGGTAACAGCAGAACTAGTTGAGATCGATAGGAGAAGATTAACATTCAAAGTTAAAGCGGAGTGGAGGGAAGAAATAGTAGGCGAGGGAATACATGAAAGATTCATAGTGAACAAGGAGAAATTTATAGAAAAACTAAAGAAGAAGATAAAGGCACCAATATAAAACTAATAAAATTTGAAAACATAATTCACACATCTATATACTATAATCTTCACTTTTGAAGACGCCAATACAGATAAGGCATAGAGTAATCACTCACTTCTCAAAGCAATAACTGGATCCAACTTTGAAGCTTTATAAGCCGGATATAAACCTGCCAATAGACCAGCCAATAAAGAGACGGTGAAAGCAGTTACAATCAGCTCAGGAGTGAAAACCGGTTGAAATCCAGAGAAGGATCTCCCTCTAATTGGAGAACCAGGAACTCTAAGCATACTGAAAAGAGACGGCCCAATTACATATGATAATGAAATTCCCAAAAGACATCCTATCACTCCACCTATAAAGCTGATGAGTATCGCTTCAGAAAGAAATAGGAGTAATATATCCATGCTAGTTGCTCCTAAAGCTTTGAATAAACCTATAAATCTAGTCCGCTCAATAACCGAAATGAACATTATATTGGCAATACCGATACTTGCAACGATCAAGGAGAAGGCAGCAATCATTTCGAGAAAAAGCTCAACCTGCCTGATCATATTACTAACAGTCTCAACCATCTGGCTCGGAACTATTATTCTAACCTGATTGGAATAGAGGATATTAATAGACTCGACAATCGAATCCACAAGGGAGACATCCTCGGCCACTAAGACTAAGGCACTATAATAATGACGCATATTATAAAATGCATCTGCAGCCTCAATGGAAATAATTATCGAGTCATCTATGTTGAATGGAAAGATTGAACCATATGACTCAAGTATTCCTGTTATAACCATAGAGGAAGAATACTTTCTATGATCATACCTAAATATTACAGGTGTGATTTGACCAACTACGGGAGGATGAAGACTATCCTCCTCCGTTGGAAAAGCAATGGCATATCCCATCAACATGCTTACATAGTCATTCCTAGAGGGATATGAACCTTCAATCAACTTTAAACCTGGAAAAATCTCCTTGAGAAAAGCACTTTCAACACCTACAACTCTAGCATTAACAGTTCTATCAGGAAACTTAACGGTTGCATAACCCATGATAATTGGAACAATAGTCTTTACACCATCAATGGATGAGAATTGAGGAATATTATACAGGGAGAGTTTGAAATTACTTGTTGGAAGCACATATATAATGTTAATACCTGACTTAGAGAATTGTGAGATAAAATAGTAGTTTAAACCAGTGGTCTGCGAAGTCAATACTATGATGAGAGAGGAACCTATGATAACACCTAACATAGTAAGGAAACTTCTTAACTTACGGTAACGCAGAGCATTAAAGGATAATTTTAAGATATCGCTAAACTTCATCCTTAACCCCTAGAGTAGCCCTACTCCTTCGACCATAGAGAAACATAACGAGCATCCCTATCAAGAAGCCGACTGAAATCCGAATAATCGTACCCCAATTCAATAGATAAGAAAACCCGCCCTGAGCACCGCCAGAACTCTGAACAGAAGTGGGTGAAACCACCTTCACAGTTAATGGAAAACTAGTTGAATATGACTTACCCCACTCATCTGAATATTCAACCACCAAATTAAAATTATAAACTCCGGGAGAAACAGAATCCTTGATTCTGACCGAAACACTGAAGGGAGCCTGCGAAGTAGAAGACAAACTTCCAAGATATATAGAAGAAGAATAATCCTCACTGAAGAGATCCTCACCGCCCGAAGTATACACCTGCACCTTCCTAGCAGTAGATATACCTTCATTTCTAACTGCACCAGAAACCGTCAATGTCCCGCCAACGACAACTTCCCTAGGCGACATAGTTAAACTAATTACCTCTAACTCTGGTAAACCGATCACAGTGAAACCGATCTTCCTAGACATCGAATACTCAAAACCCTTTGCAGATCTAAAATAAAGTTCTACTGCACATTGAATATTCGAACCAGCCAATTCAGCTGGAACATGAATATTCAATGGCACAGTCACAGATTCACCCGAAGCCAAACCTGAAAGAGCAATAACATTATCTCTTCCAAGCAGGATTACATTGGATGGAAATGTAAATGTCAAGCGAAGAAAGTCCAAGTCAAAATTACAATTATTAGTTATAGTAAAGTTAACTATATCCTCATAACTCTCAGCCCTAATAAAATAGGTATTAACAGACAAATCTATATTCACATCACTCTTAAAGGAGAATGGAGAACTGAAACTTAGAGTCTTAGAGATCTTTGAAATGAAACCATATATGGATAAGTATTGAATATGAACAGTTAAAATGCCGAAAGAACCCTGAGCACTATTTGGAACGTAAATTGACAGCGGCAGATTAATACTTGAATTGGCTGGAAGAAGATTGAAATGATTACTGTGAGGGTTAACCAAGACATAAGGATTAGAGACAGATAAATCAATAGACATGCTTAAAATATCAGCATCACCCACATTGGAAATCTGCAATATTAAATCATTCACCAATCCAGCTGAAAGTAAATTTCTGTCCAAACTTAACCTAAGATCACTTTTACCCCTCAAATCAACATTAAACGATAAAGAAGCCTCCGAAGAGAAATAAGAACCATGAATAATCTTGGAAAAGTCTAAGGAAAGGAATAGATTATAGCTTCCATGAACAGCTGAATCCAAGATGTTCAAGTAGAAGGTGAGCTCGAAGGTGTAGCTTGGCTGCACAATACCCTCATAATAAATCTCAACAACCCTACCACCATCCAACCCTCTAAACGGACCATTCAAATATAATTTACCAGAGAGATTTGTAACTGGATATGAATTCATATTTCTAATAACCAACGTTAAAGGCACACCATTATCACCAGCTGAAACCTCAATTCTACTCTCTCCAACACCCCAATAGACCTTCACAAGCTCTAACCCCTCAGACTCCGTAGCCGAAACGGAAAATGGAATAAAAACAATGGAAGTTAAGATAAAAATAAAGATCAATAAATATTTAAAATTCAAATTAAACAACCTCCTCTCTCTCAATTACACCATCCCTAATATAAAATATTCTATTAGTCAACTTTGCAACATCCATATTATGAGTAACCATAATAACAGTGGTCTTCAGCTCCTCATTAAGCTTCTTAAGCAGGGTAACAATACTTAGACCAGTAGCACTATCCAAATTCCCGGTGGGTTCATCCGCTAAGATTATTTTAGGCCTATTGGCAATAGCTCTAGCAATGGCAACTCTCTGCTGCTCCCCACCAGAAAGTTCACTGGGCCTATGATTAACTCTATCCTCCAGCCCAACAAGCCTTAAACATTCCAATGCACGCTTAATCCTGACACTCCTAGGAATACCTGCAATCATCAAGGGAAGTTCAACATTCTCCAGAGCATTAAGCCAAGGCACCAAATGGAACATCTGAAAGATAAAGCCTAGGTAATTAAGCCTCAATCTCGCACGACTGTTTTCATTTAATCCTTCCACATCAACTCCATTAATGTAGATCTTGCCCTTAGTTGGCCGATCCAGCAATCCTATTATATTTAGAAGAGTAGTCTTTCCACTTCCAGAGGGGCCCACAACAGCCACCATGTCTCCAGACTCTATCTTTAAAAAAACACCTCTCAATGCCTCAACCTTAACCCTCCCCATAGCATATATTTTATGTACATCGTTCAGCTCTACAGCATATTTTACACTGGACATCACCTAGAAAATGAAATAGACATACATATAAATTTTATTTATATAGTCTCTAAAGCAATATATTATCGGTTTATACCCAAAACCTTATAAGCAATTATAGGCAAAATTGCCTATGTGAAAAATGCGAGAAAAATAGCTCTAACTGCAAATCTAACAGCAACAGCAGTGGCATTAAGATTTATAAAGCATGGTTTAATGGGGCCACTTCAATTCATAAACATTCCAGGAATATTCGCATTGACAGCTGGAACATTGTTAGGTCCCTTAACTGGATTCCTAGTAGGCGTCCTCATCTTTTTAACATCAGACTTTTTCCTTGGATTCGGTCCATGGAGCATAGTTACAAGTAGCATGTGTGGAGTAATAGGTGGAATTGCAGGGCTTCTTTGGAGGAAGAGAGCAACATCAAGAGTGGAAGTGCTAATAATATCATTCATACTCTTCCTTATCTATGATGTATCGACATCTTTCCTACTCTACATACCATTAATGTCCCCTATGGAAGCCCTCATAATGGGGATTATAGGACTCTTCACACCAGTTATGGGTGGAGGACTTTATGCGGTTGGACCTATAACGGAATTATCATCCTCAATAGTATCTTCCATTCTCATAGGAAAAATTAAAGGAGGTGAAATATTTGTCAAAGAGTAGAAATGTATGGATTTTAACTGGATTAATTTTAATATGGGCAATAATAGCCACTGGAATATGTGTAAAATATTATGGGGAAAATGCAATGTTACAGAGGACTGTTGAAAGCCAAGCTGAAAGATTAGGAAAGATAAGGATGGAAGTGGAGAATGCCACTGAAAGATTAATGCGTGCTAGTGAAGAGGCAGGGGAGGAGAAAGCATATGGAACATTAACAATACTGCAGGAAATTTCGGAAAATATGATGAAAATTCAGAAAATTATAGGCGGAAAAATAAAGGTAAATCTTGCAATAGATTATGGAAATGGAACGAGAAAATGGTATAATAACACGCTGGTTGAATCGGGGACGACGCTTTTAGATTTAACTATAAAAGTAGCCAATGTGAATTATACTTCCTATCATTACGGAGCATTTTTAAACGCCATAAACGGAGTTGAAAATAATCCGAAGACTAACAATTATTGGTTATGGTGGCGTTGGAACGGGAAAAATAAAGAGTGGCGGCTGGGATCATTAGCATGCGACAAATACATTTTATCTAATGGCGAGACGATTATATGGATTTATGAGAATACTTTCCAGTGGCCTCCGAAACCACCATAACAATAATTACCATAAACTACAAAATATAAATTGAAAATAGATGAGCATCATAGAGGAGATTATAAGTAATTGGAGGAAAACTCCAAGGGGACCGGCGCCGAAAATAGAGGAAGAAGACATAGCGACAATTCTTAGACTGTTAATAGAAGAGGAGACTATGGGAAGATATGAAATGGCTAAGAATACAGGTATAAATCAGGGAACCATTCGAGGATTAATGGAAAGAATGAAGCAGAGAAGACTTATAAAAACTTCGAGAAAAGGATGCAGAATAACGATGAAAGGGATAGAGGCATTAAACAATTATCTCAGAAGGAGGAGGATAAGAGAGATAAAAATTCTATCGAAGACTGAAATATGGAATTTAGCTCCAGGAGAAAATGTTGCAGCAGTTCTAGTAGAGGGAAAATTCAGCAATAAGATAGATGGAATAAAACAGAGGGATGAAGCGTTAAAATCCGGAGCGGAAGGAGCAACAACACTGATAGTTGAAGAAGGAGAAATAAAGTTTCCGAGAACAGGGGAACCGATAAAAAAGTTTTATCCAAGAGAAGAAGCATATTTAAAAATGAAGATGAATCCGAAAAACGGTCAAATAATTATAATATGTTGGGGGAAAACTGTGGCAAAGGCAATTAAAGGAGCTATCAAAGCGGCGGAAACACTGATTTGAAAAGCCAACAATGAATCTGAAAGTTAAAGAATAAGCATTTAACCAAAGTTAACAATATTTTATCACAGGTGACATATTTGAGTGAAGAAGAAATCTTCAAAAATGAAGATGTAAAGAGAATAGTTAAATATTCAAGAACGCTCTGGGCATTAGGACATGTATCAAACCTAATGGGATGGGATCTCGAAGTAAATATGCCTCGGGAAGGTATAAAGGAGAGAAGTATAGCAACCTCGGAACTGGAAGTTTTAAGGCAGAAGCTCCTATTACAAAAAGAGTTTTTAGATCTTGTTGAAAAAGCTGAAAAAAATAGAGAAAGCCTTAATGATTATGAGAGAGGTCTTATAAGAGTATTGAAGAGGAATGTAAGAATAGCTAAGGCGCTTCCACCCGAACTTATCCGTGAACTTTCAAAAGTAACTTCAGAGGCAAATATGAAGTGGAGAATAGCTAAGAAGAAGAACGATTATAAAATATTTGAACCATATCTTGAAAGAATAATAGAACTTGAAAGAGAGGTTGCAGAACACTTGGGATATGAAGAACATCCATATGATGCATTGCTAGATCTCTTCGAAGAGGGATTAAAAACAAGCGATATGGAAAAAATATTCAAGGTAATTGAACCTGGAATAAGAGACGTGTTGAAAAGAGTATTGGATGAGAAGCTTTATCCACAAACACATAGACTGGAGAAGGAGAAATATGAAGTTGAGGATATGAAGAAGCTTAACATGGAAATTCTCAGATTACTTGGATATCCACTTGGAGAAAAAGCAAGATTAGATGTGTCAGCCCATCCATTTACGACAAGTATGGGAATTAAAGATGTAAGGATAACCACAAGATATTTGGGATTTGACTTTAAAAGAAGCATGTTCAGTGTAATCCATGAATTCGGCCACGCCTTATACGAATTGCAGATAGATGAAAAGCTTATGGCGACACCGCTTGCAACAGGTATAAGTCTAGGAATTCATGAAAGCCAGTCAAGGTTTTGGGAGAATATGATCGGCAGATCCAAGATGTTTGCTGAAGCCATCTATCCAACTGTTAAGAAATATTTGAAGTATGTAGAAGACTATTCGCCCAATGAACTGTACCTTTACTTCAATGTGGTTAAGCCGAGCCTTATAAGGGTGGATGCAGATGAAGTAACATATAATCTACATATACTTTTGAGGTTTAAATTAGAGAAGATGATGATTGAAGGAGAAGTAAAAGTGGATGAACTGCCAGAATTATGGAATAATGAGATGGAGAGACTTCTAGGAATCAGGCCGAAAACTTACAGTGAAGGGATACTTCAAGA
>QMRB01000036.1 GCA_003649185.1 Thermoproteota archaeon
AGGATTGAAGCATGGAAACAATAATAAAATAACATTATTTAAAATCCTCCTAGTCTCCTCATCATCACCCACAGCCAACTCATAAGCCAACTCCACAGCCATCTGAGTACCACCAACCTCAGTGGCGTGAAGGCTGTTGCTTATCGCAAAGATAACCTTACCTTCTCTAATCAGCTTTTCAACTTCCTCTCTGCTTAAACCTCTTGGATCTGCAATCTTTCTCGAAATTTCTTTGTATTTTTCTAGGTTTTTCATGTTTTCCGGCGAAGTAATATATACTAGTAGAAATGGATTTCCCTCAGTGGTCTCCCCCAAAACCTCAACCCTAACCCTATCAGACCTCTCACCAAGAACCCTAAAATACTCCACAATCCTATCCCATCTAGCAAGCCTACAATCCTCACCAATCTCAAAACCAAAAAACTCCCTAGGCGACGGTATTTCATTCACCAATTAAAACACCTGGAATATTTAGAAAAAGTGAAAGTTTTAACATTTTCCATTAGGAAGATTTAAGAAAGCATTACTTAGTATGGGGAAACGTAACATTTTATTATGTTTTTAAATTTAATTTCTAATTGATGAAGATGCATAATAGATTGGAAGGAAAAGCTGGATCGAAGATCTTTCTAGCAGTAATTTCAGTTATGCTTTTAATTTCCATAGTTGAAAATGTTCCCATAGTTAAATCACAAGTCGGTGAATTAACATTTTACGCCGATACCGTTAAGTTTCCTACTCCAGGAGTACCGGAACCAGTATTAGATGGAGGAATCTTCAACGTTACAGTTAAAATGGATTCTAATGTTCAATGGCTAAATGCAACCATATATAATGATTTTGAAGAGGCAACTGCAAATTTGATGGAAGAACACTTTTCACCTGAGAGAAATCTTTGGACATTAAGTTTTAAACTTCCCAGCGGACTTGGAGAGGGAGCCTATAGCCTCAACTTGACATATATGGATGAAGGATTGGAACATATATTAACTCAGCCTAGAAGTCTATGGGTCTTGCCTAAAGATCCTGTTGAGCTCACTATTCTAGCATGCGGAGATGTTAAACCTGAAGGATTACCTTACTGGAGGGAGATGGTCAAAGAGGCAAATCTAATAGATCCAGACTTAATAGTGTTTCTAGGCGATCTAGTTAATGTTCCAAATATACGGTCAGAATGGCTTGGATTTTTAGAACCATTCCTTCTCATAAAAGATCCAACCTTTGTTATACCGGGAAACCATGAATACTCCGATGTGGGAGAGGCTGAATTCTATGAAAGAATTATTGGACCTGTAAACTATACGGTTACTTTTGGAAACTTCCTTTTAGTCGGTCTTGACACCGACCTTCACGGATGGATAAGAATGGATAGGTTACACTGGTTGGAAAGTGTTTTGAAGAAAAATATGAATAAAACTAAGATAATCTTCTTCCATCATCCACTTTTCGATCCGAAAATTAAAGGTAAAGTGAATAGCATTATAAATATCGATTCATGGGAGGATTTCGATAAACTTTTACAGCAGGGATATATATATTCAGAGGCTGGAAGCTGGATTGACCATCCAGAGGAAGCTAAGGAACTTTTCAGACTTATAATTCAATATGATGTGCGATTAATAATGTCAGAGCATATACATACCGATCTTAACGTGATAGTAAGAGATCAAAGTACAGGTAAGAAGCATTACTTCATCTCTCCAGCAGCATTAGCCTATGATATACCTGACTATGATCTAAGAGGATTCAAACTTATTGAGATCTATGCAAATGGAACTTTGAATGAGAACACGCTATATTATCCTGGAACCGGAATCTTCAAGTATCCAAATTCAATACCCATTGATAGCGGATGCACCGTCAATTATAGGCCGAAGAAACCATATAAAATAGGCTTCATAGAATACTATTATAATGGAAAAAATCATGTAAAAAGTTTCCATTTGAAGAATCAGCTAAATATTACTGTGAAGAATCCTAGAGTGATCTTTAATCTTCCATCAGACATTTCAATTGAAGATTACAATTGGCATCCCTTCAAACCGGCTTACACATATATTCAGAAGAATGGAAAATATTATATTAAACTTGAGAATTTAACGTTGAATCCCAATGATAATATATGGTTTACAGTTGAATCCATCCAAGACATCGATAAGCCATCCATAAAGTTCACTGATCTTCTCGGAAAAATAAATCCGGGAGAATGGTTGAAGTTTAAAGTTGTAGCTCGAGATGAAGGATGGGGAGTAAAAGATGTTAAAGTTGAATATTCAGTTGATGGTGAATGGGTTAAACCTCAACTGATGGATCTTTCATCATTTGACGATAAAACTGTGACATATACTGTTTGGATTAAGGCTCCAAATGAAAATGCAACTATGAAGATTAGAGCTATAGTTGAAGATTTCAGCAATAAGACATCTAATTACATTTATGGTGAAGTAGCTGTTGGAGTTCCACCACCCCCACAGCATAAACTCACCATAACCTCTCAACCAATAGAGGGAGTATCCTTCAATTTAAATGGAAAAACTTATACAACACCCTATACGGGTAAGCTTGTGGAAGGTAAATATACGGTTAAAGTGTTCCAGGAAGTTGAAGTCGACAAAGTAAAATATAGATTTAAAGAGTGGAGTGATGGAAGTAAAGATTTAACGAGAACAATCGATTTAAACAGCGATTTAACTTTGACCATTACATATGAAAAGGTGGAGGCCCCTCAACCCTTAACCCAATCAGTGATATATATAGCAGTAGCTGCAACTCTAGCTTTAATAGTGGTAGCATATTATTTCATAAAGGTTAAGAGAAAATAAATAATATTCCCTTTATTTTTTAAATAATCTCTTTATGAGTATCTCTTCATTATTTTTCGTTTTAATGAAGACAGGTATATTCCTTCTCTTGGTGGCTTTATGTGAGATGAAAAGCCATTCACCAGTATTTAGCTGGGCCGTTTTATCCAAGATATCTGGACTTATCCCAGCAGCCTCCGCTATTACATGTCTATCGTAGCCTCTTGGAAGTGTACCTGCAAAGTAGCTGTGAATCTGTTGGATGGCATTAACATTTAAATGGGCAACTCTCTGAGTGCTTATCCAACCATGGATCCTATACTTTCTTCCCTGCCTTAAAAGCCTCTCCACAGCTATATTTGACTGCAAAGTATAGTCATCTTTTCTCACAATATCAGGTATAAATTCTTGCGCCTCATCTAAAACTACTAGAATTCTAGGCCCCCTAATCATCCTCTTTCTCAATGAGAACAATTTATCAATCAGCCTATACGTAAATCTTCTTGCATTAATTGGATCAGGAACATATGCAACTATAAGTTTGCAGTAATTGTCTCTCCCCATTAGAGCATATTCAGCTATATCTTCAGGTGTCTGACCAACGCTGGCCACATTTTCCTCCACCATGCTGCCAGCCAACTTATCTTTAATATATTTCAATATGAATTGGAATTTTTCAGGTTTATATCTCATGGGTTTCATAAAGTTAAGTGTCTGATCAATCAAATTTACTATGGTCTCCGCGATTTTAGGATATTCACCTTTTATCTTTTCCAACTTTATCGAGGAATCCAAATTTCCAATAAGAGCTGATAATTGCTCAGATAATTTTGTAGCAAGCATACTTGTCAATTGATTTTGATCTTCTCTGAGCCTTTTCAGGAGGCTCATAATGTAACCTATCGTATCGGAAACTTTGGGCTCCAAATCTATAAGTTTAACACCATCTCTTGAAAATAGATTTGTAATGCAATTTTCAAATAAACCTTTAAATTTACCATTACTATTGATATGTTCTTCTAGCGATTCAGGTATGGCTTGAGAAGCTAGAAAGGCTTCCACTGGATCGCTGAGCGCCGTGAAATTTTCAGTGGAAAACACCGTTCCTTTATCTATTAAAATGTCAAGTAGATTTACACCATATTCACCTGCAACATCAACAATTATAACATTTGTATTCTCCATTGAACTCAAGATTTCTCTAACAATGATAGATGTTAAATTGGATTTTCCAGCTCCAGTAAAGCCGAATACACCGCCATGGAACTTTATAAGATTAACCAAGTTTATCTTTAATGGATGTTTAAAACCTATAAGATTACCTATGTGAACTCCACCTTTCACATTGACCAGTTCATCTATGGCCTTAGAGGACAATAAGTATGCTTCAGCCCCGACAAGAGGCATAATGGCCTCATTTCTCTCAAAAAATGCTTCGTCTCCTTCCAGCTCCATAACATATCCAGTATAAACTGAATATATATCAATCCAGGTATCTTCAGATGCTCCCCACATGGAAAATATTCTTCTCAAAAAATCTCCCCTAAGTATTTTCGGCATAGAAACATCCATAGATAATTCTTGATAATGGATTGGACGAGCACTCACAGTCTCATAGATTAAATATTTTATTCCAGTGCTCGAAGGTCTTTCAACAGCTATAAATGAAGGTTTACACAGCCTATCAAGCACTGAAATATCAAAGTATGCTTCAAAAACCGCTGTAATACTCTTTAAAACTATTCTTCCTCCTTCATATGTAGAAGTTTTTATCGCCGTCTCCCTTAACCTAGCTTTAAACTTGCCATTTAAATCGTCGAAATATGTTCCAATGTTCTTCAAAATCTTCAACCTCAACTACTATTTTAACTTGGAGAATATTAGCATTTATGATTTCAGAATCAGCATAGTTGAAACTGTTCTTTTAGCAGTTATGGACTAAAAGTTAAAATTTCACTGTGAAAATGTCACATTTCTCTAGCTTTGACTTCTCTAATATGTTCAGCCTCGCTTCGAATATCTCTAAATCTCCTAGCAGAAAAGAATGCCCTATATTTATGGGCGGTTGACATTAGATCTAGATCAGCAATTCCTCTAATCATTTCTCTTCCCTGTTTAACCATAAGTTTAACGAGTTTATCAGCTAAAAATAGAAGATGATTATGACCCATTTCTTCAATGATGTTTGGATTGTCTGATTGGCTTAGAATTTTAAGAGCCATATTACCTATCCAGCTTTCATCTTCCACTTCAAATGGAATTTTGAACTCCACTTCTCCTCCAATCTCTACACATCTCAATGTCTTTAACATTTTAGAGTCGAATTTTTCGTAGTATGGTCTATCATATGCGAAGACTGCACTTCTCATCGATGGATCTGATTTCACAGATCTAAGTTGAAAATAGCCTTTTACAATGAATTTTTCCCTTGAAATTATCTTTCTTGCTGCTTCCAAAGTTATTGTATCATTAATTCTTCCAATTATAGTTGAGAGGCATGCATCATACTCTATGCTTCTCCAAGGGGTTGGCAGTTTTTCATAATTGCTTGCACTGATCAGCGACAGCAATGCTCTATCGCTTCTAAATTTTGGAATTGCCATTTCCATGTTTCCCCTTATTTTCTTAAGGATAGGAATACATGCTCGTATCATATCTGTTGCTCCAGTATCCTTTACAATTCCAATTAAAAGTTTACCTCTATTAACTGCTGTGCTAACCAATTTATATAGTAATAGGAGGTTTACAGTGTTTAAATCTAGAACAGTTATCCACTGACCATTTAACATTAAAGGATGATCTTCAAATTCTCCGAATATTCTTCTAATTATTTTATCTGCTGCGAACCATGCTCTTCTCCAATAGTTAATCATGTCTTCATTAAATTCTAGAAGATTGCCATTTAAATTGAATAGAGCATTATTATAGTGTTTATTAAGTTTAATTAATCTTTTAAAAATGTTTTTTAACTTATTTGGATTCAACCCCAACATTTCAGGAAGTTCTCTAAGGTTTAAAGGGTTATTTCCACCGGTAACTTCTCTTATCAATGCTCTTATCAAAGCATAGATTGCATAGGGGCCTCTAAATGGAATATGAATATCCCCTGAACCCAAATATCCAGCCAATCTCAGATCCAACATGCTTAAATCTCCATATGGAGTCTCCATATTGCAAATTGCAGAGTAACCGCGCTTCAAAAGTAACCTGAAATCTCTAGCTAGAGGACCATAGGTTCCTGAAATAAGCCTGTCAAGAAATACTACCTTCACATCGTTCCTAACCATAGCATCATAGGCCAATTTCAATTCAGCCATACACATTAAAGCGTAAGGAATACTTTCAATTGAACGATTCAATTCAAGTTCGCTTCCAGAATATTCCATTGAATCATTGAGATTTGAAACATCCTCCAACCATAAAGGTATAGTTGTAGATATGTGGAGCGGTTCATCCCACTCAGCATGGGAAATGTCAATAATCACCTTTTTCTCATCAATCTCCAAATTTCCATAGAAGCCTGCAGCACAGATATAAAAGAGAAGCATTTCCAGACGTTCCTCTTGGACTTTCGATCCATCCACACCGAACATTTTAAAACTTCCCTCTCCAAAAAAATTTAGCATAACTCTGTGTGCAATTTTATCCTTCAATGGTACACATATTTTCAACAGTGAATCCATATTTGATGCTTCTCTAACTCTCATTTCAAAATTATCTAGAAGATGCCGTAAAGCATCCCTTAACCTTATAGAATCCCTCGAAGATGGAAGCAATTTTCACCACTATACATTTTGATTGAATAAAGAAGTATAAAATAATAACTTACATTCTCTCGAAACCAGCATTTTTAAAGATAAGTTTGACTCTTTCCTCAACTTCGGGCGGTTCAGGATTCAGCGGGGGTCTTACATAAACCTTTACTGGAGAACCTAAAACTTTTAGTGCAGTTTTAATTGCCGTTGGAAATGAGGAAGTTACATCATAAATTGATACTATTTTCAAAAGTGTTTTATACTCTTCTAACGCTGCTCTCAAATTGTTACTTCTAAAATTTTCGTAAACAGTTAAATGGATTCTTGGAATTACATTTGCTAAAGCCATAATTCCTCCATCACCTCCAAGCTCCAAGCATGGAAGTAGATATTCGTCTAAACCAGTGAACACGCTGAAATCGGATCTAATCAACTTAGTTTCAAATATCAGTCTTCTAATATAACTTAGACTATCATAAGTTATCTTCGCTCCAACAATATGACTATACTTGGAGATCAACTTAACATATATGGAAACTGGAATTGGATTGCCCGTCGTGGAGGGAATATTATAAATGATTATTGGAAGATCTATCTTTTCAGCTATCAGTGAGAAGTGTCTCTCTAAATGGTCATAGTTAAGTTTATAGAAGAATGGAGGAGTAACTATGACTCCATCAACACCAAGATCCTTCATTTTCAAACCCATATTAATACAGTCAGAAGTACAATTGGCACTTATACCTGGAAGAATCCGCACATTGCTCGAAGCATAATCTAAAACCTTTTCAGTTAATTTTAAGCTTTCATTAAAAGTTAAATGTATAAATTCTCCTGTAGTTGAATTGGGAAAGATTCCGTGAACTCCATTATCAATTAAATATTTTGTCAACCAGTTCAACGCTTCAAAATCAATTCTAAAATCTTTTCTGAAGGGTGTGATTAGAGGAACAATAACGCCGTGAAAACAACCCATAGGATCACCTTTTAAAATATGTTTACATTCTATTTTAACTATTGCTTTAAAGTAATGTTGGAAATATTAATTTTAAAAGACAACTATAATTTAAATGCCATGATAAAATAGGTTACATTTATATGCAAACAAATATAAATTAAAATACGCTATTTAATGCCGGGAGGAAATATAATGGCAAAAGTTATTAAAATAAAATTTACGATAAGCGGAACCATAAGGGGAGAAGAAAACCCACTTGACATTATAAATGAGATAGTGCAAAGTCTAAAGGAGTTTGAGCTTCAAAACCCAAGCATACAAATAGAAACCTACCCTATAGAAGAGGAAGAAGCTACTGTTGAAAAAGTGGAAAAAGAACGAGAGGAAAAAGAGGAAGAAAAGAAGAGAAAGAAGAAGACGTTAGGCATCTTCTAAAACATTAAAACCTAATTTTTATAATAAAATAAATTAAAAGTATAGTATTCTGAAACTATCAAATTCACCTTTATAATCTTCCCAGATAACTTCAACTTTTTCAACATAAGCTAGCGGCGGCCCCTCATGAGCCCACTCAATAACCCTTTTAACAGCCTTCTCCGAGCCTTCTAAAACAGCCTCAACTCTTCCATCTCTCAAATTTCTAACCCATCCATTAACACCGTAAATAGAAGCTACTCTGAGCATGTTGGCTCTAAAGAAGACTCCCTGAACCCTTCCATAAATATAGATGTGGGCTCTAACAAGCTTATCTGAACTGTTCATAGCCGCTTTAAATAATTGATCTGCCAAATAAATAAGTTATCGATAATCCATTTCTCTCCGCCATTTAAGTGAAAGTGAAAAAGATCGGCGGAATGATCAACGTAGCAATTATAGTGGAAGTTATAACGGCATTTGCAATTTTATCTACATCCAAATTGAACTCATTTGCAAAGATTATATTAGCTACTGCTGGAGGCATCATGGATTCAAGCAAAACCACCATGAAAGGCAATCCCCTAATTTTAAGTAACAGTAGAAGTGGAACTGTAAAAAGAGGAGAGCATATAATTCTGATAAATGCTACTTTAAATCCGTTCCAACTGAGTTTTTCTATGCCAGATGCATCAGCACCAAGTGTAAGCAACGCAAGCTTAGGTGCAACATTACCGAGATCTGAAATAACATTCATTATTGAAGGGGAAGGAAGCAAGTTAAATGAAGATGAAATTAAACCAACAATAAGAGCATATATTGGAGGGAACTTTAAAAGCCTTTTAAATCCATCAACGAAATTTGATGAAACCAGCAAAGGTATTATAAAATTAACTATGATTATTTGGCCTAAAATGAAGAATCCTATCAGCGAAACCGCCTCAGCGCCCCAAAGGGAATATGCAAGTGGAATCGGAAGAAAACCGGCATTAATGTAAATAGAAACCATAACCAGATTTCTATCATTCTTAAATATTAGAATTGAAGGGATAAACGAGATTAAAGTTATATAGATTGCGAAGAAGAGCATAAACCAATACATGTTCAAAGAGAAATCGACATGTCTCCTAGCTATTGAATCATAGAGGAGTAAAGGTAGAAAGAAGTATAGAGTTATCTTCGACATACCCCTCGAGAAACTTCTTCCATTAAAGAATCTTCCATAAATGAACCCGGCAAGTAGAGGAAGGTAAAAGCCTAGAACAGTTCCAATAAGTTCCATACTAAATTATGCTATAATCCCTGCATATAAACATTAAAGAATCAAATAGAAACATATTCCTTTAAAGGTTTCATATAAATTTTCTTTTATCAACATAACGTGCTTAACATTCTTCAGAGTAGTTTCTAGTCTATGAGAACTAGACAGTGATGTTTTCATGAATTCACTTACAATCAAAACATACTTCAAAAGACAACTGCAAGGCAAGCAATTTTCACCTGAAGATAAGGAAAAGGAAATAAGGTGACGCATAGCCTCGAAATATATTATGTGATCCATGAAACTTTAAGAGATGAAGAGTCGGCTTCAAAACTCGATTAAAGCAATATTGCTAATTTGGATTTTATGCTAATGTATGCTTTTCTCTAACTCTGACTTAACATGTTCTCGACAATTTTCTGGAAATTTGAGACTAAGGTAATTGGCTGAAAGAGCTCCCAATAAATATACATGAGTTGCCTCGCTCGCTCCGCTCTCTAACAGTTCTGATAGAGCTAGCCTAAATCGCCGTAAGTCATAGATCGCTTCCTTAGGGATTAAAAACTTCACAATCATCTTTTTATAAGGTAGCAAACTTTGTCGATAACGTCTTGTATAGTTTCCTTTTTAGCTGACTCATTCCATAACAATTTCTTAAAAGCTCTTGAACTTCTGGCATGTTAAGCTTATTGCAGGCCTCTTTGAAGCAAATCCATATTCGTCTAACTGTAAGTGGAAGCCCTGAGAGTTTAATTACAGTTTTAAGAAGCTATGCTGCTACTCCTGAATATCCCTCTTCTCCTCTTAGAGAGTACATGTATCTGATTGCTTGACCTAGGGATTTCCCCCATTAATTTTTCCTCAACTTTAGCGATTCCATTTATAGCTGTTTCTAAGCTGATTTGGACTCGAGCTTTAAGAAGACGTTTATCATGCATGATTGGAGTTATTTTCTCTTTGTAATAAAAAAACTATGTTTTGTGGATCGTAGAGTATTATGATTTTCTCCATTTCTCATAGACCTTTCCATTTTGCAGCTGTGTTAATGTTATTAAGTATCCATTCAAGTGGCATTTTGTAGAAGATGAGTGGGTGTGGTGATATATCAACCTTAACGTCTTCACCTCATCTCATGTGGGATATATCCTTCAATTTAACATTGTCTTTAAGAACTATGTGAACATCCACATCGCTACTTTCTACGCAATCTCCCCGTGCAACAGATCCATAAATATATACTGCCACAATATTTTCGCCAAATTCTTTAAAAAGAGCTTTTAATGCCTTTTTCGCAGTGTAAGTTCCTAATAAATTCAAGGTGTACATAACAAAATAATATTTAAGTATTGAATCTTTATAGTATGCTAAATGCATAATATTTTAGTTGAAATTTAATTGGAGCTGTGAATATGTGTGGAATCTTCGCTTATATAGGTGAGCAGCCTCTCAAATTGACAACTGTAATTAGCATTTTAAAGGAGCTTGAAGAAGATCAGTTATCTGTAGATACGTCTCCTGTAGGGGGCCATGGAGCGGGAATAGCAGTAGTACAGGATGGCGAAATCTACCTAAGCAAAGTAGGTAGGAAAGGTTCGGAGAGTCCTGCCGAAAATTTGTTAAAAAATATAAGTGGCAGTTGGAGGTTTAACGAAGCAAAAATTATTGTTGGACATGTTAGAAGAGCTTCAAAACAGTTTCAACAGACAATCCCCTATTCTGAATGCACTCAACCCTATCTAACCAGATGTACTGGTAGATATTCAATAATATCTGTTCATAATGGTTTCTTAAAAAATTACATGGAGTTGCTTAGAGATTTCCAATTGAAGCATATCTTTGAGTCGGAGAAAGTTGTTCTTATAGATTCTGAGATCTTTCCACACTTGATGGAAGAATTATTATTTAAATATGAAGATAAAGAAAAAATAGAGAATATTTTGTTTGATAAAATTGAAGGAAACAACACCGTCCTTCTATTGGTATGCAAAAAGCTATGTAAAGAAGTATATGTTTTGCATAAAGGTGCAACCAGAGGTCTATATGTTTGGAGGAATAATAGAAACCTACTGTTATGTTCAAGGAGACATATCGTGGAAAGACATCTTCATGAATTAGCATCGAAATTGGAGAGGGTTGTGGAGATAAAACCTAGAGTTGCGGATAACTTGGTATTCCATCTAAAATTATAATTATTTAAAATAGTGTTTATGCAAAATTAAGTTAATTTCATAGTATGATTCAACTTTTTCACTGCTGAATTAAAGTGTAAAGAAAGACTGTAAAGACACATTTTCGTCGATGGTTATAGAAACAATATTTCGCAGGGAGATTATTAGGGTTGAAGAAGAACAATTAAACGAAATTGAGAAAGCTCTGAATAGATATTATATTTGTAATGTAATATGATTGCAACCTATGAGGTTTATGGATAAATATTCTCCCCCATCTGTCAGATCTTTTCAAGAAGATCCCTGAAGGTTTAATGGAAGATGAGATGAAGCATCATAAAAAATATTCAATCTACTTGGCGAAATTAAGAAAAAGTGTAATTAGAAGTAGAATGGAACATCTTTCCAGACAATTTCAAACCAATCGAACTCTGAAACCATTTCTCTCTTGTTTATAGCTAA
>QMRB01000037.1 GCA_003649185.1 Thermoproteota archaeon
ATGGATTATGTTATTGTCAGATATTATGCTTGGACAGGTGATGAACCAATACCTGAAGTAGAATACTATGGCATGCCATGGACAACACCATAAAATAATTCTTACTTTTATTTTAAATTGAATTAAACTAAATCTTCTAGGAAAGGTTTTAGAAAATGGTGGACGAAAGATAAAATTGTAACGCTAATTATTAAACTTAAAGCTATATTAATGGAAAAGCCGGTGATGGCTATTCCTAGAGCAGTTCCCGATGCTGGGGGATGTGCAGTATCTGTAGTTATCATTAGAAATATTGATAATCCAACTGCAACTGAATAAACTATAATTGATGAAATAAATGAATTGTGAGGAATTAAGGCACATATAGATCCTGAAAGTAACCCTATCATCTGTCCTCCAATAACATTTTTAGGTCTAGCCGTAATGCTTTTAGGAAGGGCGAAAACTATGAAGGCTGTGGATCCTATCGATGCTATAACGACGATATGCTCCATTTTTAAAATTAAAATTAGAAGTAATACTGTTAGAGTGGCAAGGAAACTTTGAAAAACATGTTTTTTCCAAGACTTTATCTTCATCAAAGTGTAGCCTCCTATTGAAGCCACCCTACCTACTAACATATTCTCAATAAATTGCCTTAACTTTAATTTAAATTGAAATAAAATTTTCGATGCTACAAAGAAGAGTCAACTTAAAATGGTCGGCCACAAAATGTTTATCTCCATTGTTTTATAAGTTGAGGTAGGTGAGAAGTTTGGTTAACATAAAGCTTGAAGTAGCAGATACACCTAAAACAGTAAAGCTTTTCCTTGAAAATGCATATCTCAAAGAATATACATGTAGAGTTTTAAAAATTATTCGTGATCGTGGATCAAGAGCCTATATTGTTTTAGATAAAAGCATTTTTCATCCTAGGGGAGGAGGGCAGCCGAGCGATCTGGGCATTATCATGAAAGGAGCTAAAAAATTTGAGGTTAGAAAGGTTTTAGAGATTAATGGGGTTCTAGTCCATTACGGTAAATTAATCGGATCGAACTTCACTAATGGAGAACTTGTTAAATGCATTTTGAATTGGAAATTAAGATATTCAATTATGAGATTTCATACGGCTGGACATATTTTAGACTATGCTTTAATGAAAGTTTATGGAAGAACAGTAAACACATTGGATGCTTTCCATGGCCCGCCAACTGCATACATTCACTATGAAGGGAAAATGCCAACAGAGGAGAAGATTAATGAGATAGAGGCTGCGGCAAACGAAATCGTTGCAAAAAGAATTCCTGTTAAAATAAAATATGTTAATCGGGAGAATCTATATGATTTTGCATTTAATGCACCAAATTTGAATAGATTGCCTAAAAGCAATAAGTATAGGATTGTAATTATCGAAAATGTAAATGGAATTCCTTGCACAGGAACCCATGTAGCCAATACAGGTGAAATTGGAAGAATAATTGTTTCGAAATGTGAAAGAACTGAAGCCGGATTTAAATTAAATTATATCGTAGAGTAAATATTTAAGTTTGATTAAGCAAATAAATATAACATTAATTTAATTTGTCGACTAAAATTAAGGTGTACATCTAACTATGTTTTCAAAAGAAAACTTGAATATTATAATGGAGTTAGCCAATAGAGAATATAACTCTAAGATCATTTACAGAATGCTTGCAGATTTGGAATTCAACTTGGAAATTAAGGAAAAGTTAGAATGTTTATCAAAAATTGAGGAGAAACATGAAGAATTTCTCAAGAGTTTACTTGGCAAAAGGGGAGTTAAAATCGATCTTAAAAGAAATAAAATTAAAATATGGATTCTCCGAGCTTTAAGAATAATTTTAGGAATAGCTTTAATATCAGCAATCATGGAGTTTATTGAGAGAAGTGTTGTAGAGAAATACATGTCTATTTTAGATGAAAAGGAACTTAACACTATGGAAAAGGAGAAGATCAAGGAGATTATAGTCGAAGAATTAGATCAAAAACGATACTTCTATAACAAATTTACGTTGAGCCTATCTCCATATATAAAAAATACAGTTATAGGGTTAAATGATGGTTTAGTGGAGATCATAGGAATAGTCATGGGATTATCCTTAGCATTTCCATCCAATCCATCACTGATATTTCTAATCGTGCTAATTGAAAGTTTGATTGGAGGAGCCTCACTCTTTATAGGCTACTTTATGGCTGGAAGATTTCAAAGAGAAGCATATAACGGTATAAGTGAGAGATTTAAATTAATATTTAGATTTGCACCTGAAAGAGCTTTAGAGGAGTTTACGGATAGATTAGTTTCCATGGGGATTGAAAGAAGTTTTTCGGAGAAGATTGCCAGAGAACTTCCTAAAAAGGGAGATCTTTATATGAAGTTTCTTTTCAAGGGATTTATGCTAAATGAATTTAAATCAGCTTTATGTGTTTCAATTTCATTTATTTTTGGAATGCTCCTTCCAGCTATACCTTTCTTAATTTTTAAATCTACTGTAACTGCTCTATTGGCAACGATGATCTCTGTAATGGCTATATGGTTTTTAACAGCTTTCATAATAGCTGCAGCATCTGAAGGATCTTTGAAGAGAAAGTTCCTTGAACTAGTATTTATGACAATAGTAACTTCCATCATATCTTATGGTTTAGGGTTGTTGATTAAATTTTACTCTTCTAGACAGATTTAAATTAACCTTTGAAGAAAAGCCATGCATCCTCCCCTGCTTTAGGAAATCTTAACAGGATGTATTTGCCTTTCAAGAATTTTCCATCCAATATGAAAACTAGCTTTCTTGGAGATCTCTCCAAAAATGTAACTTTTCCCTTATCCCATATTTTAACTGTTCCAGCACCATACATCCCTTTTGGAATTACACCTTCAAAATCTGCATATTCAATTGGATGATCCTCCACCTGTATTGCCAATCTTTTCACTCCCTTAACTGTAGGCGGCTTTTTCGGAACCGCCCAACTTTTAAGAACTCCATCAATCTCCAACCTTAAATCCCAATGTAAACGTCTAGCATTATGTTCATGTACAACGAAGATTGGCATCATATATCAGTTAAATAATCTTCAAAGCAGTCAATATATTTTTAGTTGATTAAATCAGCCATAGAAAACTATTTACATGATATAATGTTATTAGAGTTTGAGGTTGATTTAATGGTCTTTGTGATACCCCCGCTAGATGAATTGACACCAAAAAAGTTTAAGGAAACTTTCAGAAAAATTCTGGAAGTTAAAAGAAAGGCCGGTTTAAAAGCAATTCTAGATAATCCAGACGATCTATTTGAAAGGGCAAAGCTTTATGGAACACAGTATAAGAATGGTTCTTGGAATTGGGCATCTAATATTTGGAGTAGATCAGCAGCCAACACTGTAGTTATAGAGGATGACAGTGAAGTCAAATATGAACATAAACTATTTATGCTGAGAGTATTAGAGCATATTCTGGCTCAAGGACCTTTGATAAAAGTTGACGGATATGCAGGTAAACCTGGAACGAAGGCTCAGATGCATGCTACACTTTATGTGGATCCCCAATTTCCAGATATAGCTTATAGGTGGAGTCAGCTAGTCTTTCCAGCACCAAAAGATGAGAAACCCGACATAGAGGTATTTGTAATTCCACATTACCTTAAAAATCCAAATATTCCGGGAACTAGCAGAATGATGATGGTTGCTAGATTTCCACACCATAACTTCACAATAATAACCACATCATCATATCAGGGAGAAGTGAAAAAGGCGGTGCTCACCCATTGGATATACCATGTATATAAGCAGGGCGGTACAGGTGAGCATGCATCTCTCAGAGAATTTACCGTTAAAACTGTGGATGAAAAATGGCGGAGAATTGTAATGTGTACTTGGGGGTTAACTGGAACTGGAAAATCCACTCATGGATTATATGTATGGACAAGGGATAACGCTAAAATATACATGGAAAAATTCAATGTAAACCCGCTTGAATATGTGAAAGATCAAGTTATAAAAAATGATGATATTGTAGGTATTTTTGAGGATAGAGTAATTGGATCTGAGAAAGGTGCATGGACTAAAACTGAAGATTTAGGTCCAGAGCAGGTGGCAATGTATAGGGGGGCTATGAGTCCAAGGGCACTTCACGAGAACACGGAGTTCGATATGAATGGAATGCCGAGCTTCAAGGGTGAACTTTTCCAATACTTTGGAGCTGGAAACAAGAATTCCAGAAGCGTACTATACCTTGAAGATACAGGATATTTTGATGGGGATGTAGCCTCTTCCAAGCCATTAACAACAGCAGTTTTCCTATCACCTGGATATTTCACCGATTATGCTTGGATAAAGATTGAGGATATAGGTTTAGCTGCCAAAGTTTTAGCGGATGGAAGAACTATAGGTCATCCTGCACAAGCCAAGGAGGTTGTAGGAAGAGTTAGGTATGTTGCAAGATATGCAAAACCTTTCACCATGGGTGTAACTAACACTGCACATGTAGTAAGATTCTATAATTACTTAAAGAAGAGAAGGGAGAAGGGAGATCCAGTTGAGGTTTACCAATTCAACACTACTGGAAGAATCATTGCAAAATATTATTGGACGGAGAAAAAGCTGGGAGATAAAATTATAAAGATTCCGGAACCTGTCTTAGTGGAGAAGAATGGAAGGCCGAGAGCAATTGGAGGAGAGAGACCTAGCATAGAGGAGACTGAACTATTCCTACTTCAAGCTGTAAGAGGAGCTGTAGAATATGAACCTCACCCAATATGGGGTGAAAAAGTATTAATACCTAAAAGGGTGCCTGGTTTAAGTTGTGAAAGGTTAAAGAAGCTTAAACCAACAACATATCTAACGATGGAAGAGTTTAAGGCACTATTAAAAGCGCAGATAGAAGAAAGCAAGTACTATTTGGATAGGGATTGCCCCAACCTGCCGCCAGAGATATATAATGCCATGGATTTCGAAGAGTAATAACTCTAAAACAAATTTGAAATATCATCAATACTTTATTTTTAAACTTTATTGAAATTAATTAATTTTAAATTATCAGTTTAATGTAAAATTAATTATGGATTCAGCAATTCCGCATCCTCTCAACAAGTTAAAAGAACATGACATTTTACGGGATGATTTCTGTTGTATTATTGAATTTCGGATAGTCGAAATCACTCCATGAAAGAATTCGTGACCCAATTAGATCAAGTATTCTCTCTTTCAATTTTATCAGAGAATCGAATAATTCAATGCTCAATTTACATATTTTTCTAAATCCTTCATCACCCCACAATCTCTCTTTATAAGTGTAAAGGCATCTTCCTCCACACAATCTGAAATATTTACAATTTTTACAGGGTTCTCCGATATGTATTCTATCTCTCATTTCATACCATTTATTCCTCCAGATATCTCCAAGTCTAGCCCAATCCACATCAACAGCTATTGGACAAGCAATTACTCTGCCATCTGTCAGTATTGATATAGAATCTCTACCTGCACCGCAGGGTGGACTTCCAATCCTTGAATCTCTAAGAATATGCTTCAATATTCCTATGAATGGTACTAATCCTAACACTTTCCCCCTTTCAGCATTCTCCATCCATTTCAATATCAACTTTTTTAAATTGGGAATATATTTCTCTTTACACCATCTTTCAAAATTCAACCATCTATCGCTCCAAATGACATCTATTGCCAATGAATATGATCGAACAAGTTTAAATCTAGTAGATGCTTCACCTCTAAATATATGTCGGATTCTTCAGAAACCGTCATTCTAGCTATTAAATCGCCGCTGAAACCTATATTTTTCAAATATTTTGCAGCTTCCAGTACTTTATCGTAAATTCCAGTTCCCCGATAATAATCGGTTATCCTTCTTCTACCGTCAATTGAAAGAAGAACTGTGTTAAATCTCCGCCAAATCTTCTCCTCCAAATTATTAATTAACACTCCATTTGTTTGAATTACATATTTTGCTCTCGGCAACCTCTCCATCACTTCAACTATGAATTTTGGGTTTAAAAGCGGTTCTCCTCCATAAAAAGCTATAATTGGTTTTTCATCACCTTCAATAAACTTTACTAAGTCATTCACGGAGTATTTGACATTCCATGGAACTAAATAGTTTGGAAAGCTTCCTCCACAATATTTACATTGCAGATTGCATCTGCCCGTAGTGAAGATGAAGTACAGCACATTTAAATTTTATTTGAAATAATAAAATTTATTTAAAGCTATAGCTTAAAATAAAATCCATCTTAACCATAAACTTTTACAAGATTTTGAGTTTTGCGTATATAAGTTGTTATTTATATACCAAAAATCTTAATTGAAATTATTTCTTAATGGCATTATAGTTTTGACATATATATTGTTCTCTCCTTGTTCGGTTTTGATTACATGAAGCAAAAACGTATAATATTATTTTTGTAAATTTGTTTTACCATAATTGACTAAATTTCTCATGGTACGTGAAATACCAAAAAATAAGTAAAAGGGCAATATTATTGAATTAGAAAAATGGTAAGAATAGGATTTTAAATTTCAGTTAATTAATCATCTTAGTAGTTTCTGACATATTGTGAAAGATTTTTATGAAACATTTTATTTTATATATAATGGGTATTAATTGAAATTTAAAGTTATGAGATAATGAGTATATTTGATATTTGGGGTGAAGAAAAGTGAAAGAGTTAGAATTACTAGTGGAATGATAGTTAGAATTTTGGAAAGGCAAAAGTATAGATATGCAATGTGCGGTAAACCCCTCAAACCTAAGAATTATCACATAGACCATAAAAAACCATTAGCTCTTGGAGGAAGTAACACATTAAGAAATTTACAAGCCCTATGCCCAAACTGCCATGATATTAAAACTAAAAAGGATAGAGAAAGAATTGCTAAAGCAAGGAGAAAAAAAGAAAAAAGAAAAGGGGATTCTTGACTTTGACTTCAATCTAGATGATTTATTTGCCCCATCTAAGAAAAGAAGAGGAAGAAAAAGACGGAAAAAGACTGAAGATTGGCCATTTTGATGATAAAACATCAATTACGGGGAGAGAGGTAAATTATATGTCTTTAAATACGCCTTTTACATGGCTTCAGTTAGCAGTCAGTATCTATTTATTATTTAGGAGTATCTTGAAGGATTTAATGAAAAGACAGGAATGCAAAAAGTTTAAAGAAGACATTAGAAAACATCTAGAGAGAATTGATTCTAATTCTGAGATGATTAAAAATACTCTTAAAAAATTTAGTGGTCAATTTAATAAACTTTTAAATAAACTGCTATGTCAAGAAGTTCCCAATACGAAAGATATAAAGGAAAATTTTGAGACGGAACTTTATAGTCTAAATCATAACATTATATTATTTTATAATGAACTTAAAAACATTAAAATAAAATTATGTTATTATGCTAAAGAATGTCTTAAATCACCTAAAGAAAGAGCAGATTTCCGAATAAAAATAGAGGATATCGATAAACAACTTAGGGATAATTTAGACCTGTGGCCAACAATTAAGAGATATGCTTGTGACTCAAGTTTTAAACAAGCATTAATAGATATAGGTTTAGAAGCAAAATCGGCAGAATTTATTTTACAAATAATTAGAAATGCATCAATTGATGATATAATGTCTATAGAAATGTTAAAGAATTTCAGAGAGAATTTCAAAAAAGTGGTGACAGAATTAATCGAAGCAGGTAGACCCTATCAATTCTAGTATAGAAAATGGTGTTAAACTTGGTTAGGTGGCGTAAAATTATTTTCAATTTATTTCGTGCATCACTAATTCCAATAATAATCCCATTATGTGTAATTTACATTTTATTTCACTATTTTGGATTTACAGTTGAAGTTTTTATGGCTATAATTACAATAATATGGGTTTATATAACAGTTATACAGGCAGAGGTGTCGTTAAGACAAGTAGCTATGCATGAAGCATCATATCAACCAAATTTTAAAATTGACGTACATTTTACATCATTAAGTGTAGTGGCTGACAATCGAACAGCGTCTTGTGATAAACCAGATACCTATGTATTAATTAATGAGGGAAAATTTCCAGCTTATAACATTATTTTAGGTATAACTGAGATTATAAATAACAAGCAAAAACCTCTATCAAGAGACCTTAGAATCGATAAACCTGAAGATATGTTAGCTCCTGGAGGGAATATGCCTTTATTAAAAATTACAAGTGAAACCATTAAAAAACAAATAATCGTTAGAGTTAGCTATCAAGATATTTTTGGCATTGATAGAGAAACAGTATTCATGAAATTAAAAGGTGTAGAACAATTTATACTCATAAGAACCCCTATCGATGTCAGAAGAGGCATCGTATTAAAGTCTATTGAAGATCTCCAGTTGATGTATAAACTTCTCAAAATACTTCAGAAGAAAAAATAAAGTATATTTTGATTTTTGTTTATGACATCTTGCGTTTTTAAGTAGTCAAGATACGTGTTCTCCAAGGTTTATTTAGCAAATTAAACACTCTAATACATAATTTATAAGTTTAAACCTTTTAAAACCATTTCTTTCCTGTTTAACTTCGTCTGATTGTTGCATTTCACGCAAAAATACCATAAATCGAGAATTTATGGTTTGACTGTTTGAAGATTTAAAATCCTCCTTATAAGCTCTAACATTCTGTAGTTTAGGATCCAATCAATCTCTTTCATGCTATGCAATAACGGTTGTTCCATTTTGTGCCATGCAGGTCCATCTGTTACCCATAAGAATTCCACATTATGTTCTTTTGCAACCCTAGCCATTTCTATATAACTCTCTGCTATGGAAATTGGTTTACTGCCCGTTGTATTATAAAAATTAAATTCCCCTATAAGAATTGGCCTGTTATCCTTATAAACAACAATATCATGTTTTTTTCCTTTACTCCTACCTCTTGTAACCACTGGATACAAGGAAAAATGGGGATCATTATTTACAATCTTATACTTAATTCCGATGAGTTTCCCTACTTTTTGTTGACACATCTTTTCAAAAATATCTCCGCTTCTATTTTTTCTTGCATTTGTATCTAATCCCACCTCTACACCGAGTAGATAGTCGTGAACATCCTTTACTTCCTGAAATAAATCCATAATTCCTGTTTTAATGCAAAAATTAATGATTTGAGGAATCGTTTTCTCACTAACTTTGGAACGCTTAAATTCAAAACTTAAAAAGGATTCTATTTCCGGGTCAAAAATATCAATTCTTCCCTTTTTTGCTCTTTCTGCGATAAGTAGAGGGATAACTTCCACTATTTGAGGATATTTAATTAATAAATAACGGAAATGCGTTACTCTTTCAGTCGCATCAATTTTTGTTAGCGAATTTAACAACGAAAGTTCGTCCACATATTCATTAACTGCACTTTTTACTTTATTCCAGTCAACAAAATACTCATAAGTTTTATCAGATGGTAGCAGAGTGTCAAAGAATCTCTGCTTATATTCCTCAAAGCTACTAAAACCAAGTTCTTCAAATTTCACCATCTTACCACCATTTTATACTGAACTTATATTTTCTATATTCTTTTTCACTTATCGGTTTTCTAAAAACAAAGAGATGTTCATGAGCAATGAGATAAAACTCATACTCTTTTCCACGCCATCGCTCTCTTGTAGTTTTCATATTCCATTGTAGTTTAATTATATCCTCTTTAAGAATGAAGCCTACATCTAAAAATGTTTGCATAACTCTAAACGCAATTGGCACATAATGTTTATGTTTCCTTGTATCTCCTATTAAAATCGCACATATTTTATTAGGTTTTAATACTCTAAATGATTCTTCAGCTACTTTCCGCATTCCTCTTAAGTATTCTTCAAATGGAACCTGAGATAAGTCATCGCTAAGTTTTTTGTTTTTTGTATATGAGATTATACTAGCATACGGTGGATGTGTGGCAATGAGATCTATGCTTTCGTCAGCTATTTTATCTAAATTCCTCGCATCTCCCCAATATGTTTTTATTGTTGGTTCATTATATTCAGAGAAAATAGGATTATAAGTAAAATTTAAACGATCTCTTGCCACCATAACAGCATCAAGATTAATATCAACTCCAATAGCATTCCTTTCTAACAGCTTTGCTTCAATCAATGTCGTTCCACTACCCATCATTTGATCAAGAACCCAATCTCCCTTTTTGGTATATTTTAAAATAAGATTTCTCGGAATATATGGAGACCAATTTCCCCGATAGTTCCCCTTATGCGTAGCCCAACTCCCTCTATCTGGAAAACTCCATACTGTTGTGCGTTCAAGAGTATAATTCTTAGGTGGAGCATAGGATTTTATGTTCCAACTTTTCTGAAGTTTTATCTCTACATCTTCAATTATAACTGTGGTTTTTTCTTTAATAAATTCCAGATAATCCTTATGGGTAATTTCCTTCATTTCTCTATATTTTTCTTCCACTTTCATCTCATATAATGATTAACGAGCTTTGATATTTTAAATCTTCCCGAGGTGATGGCGGCGTTTAACTTAAATTGATGTCAGAATTAAAAAAATTATTATAATTAGCTTTTCATTACACTTGTATCCAATAACAGATTGGCTTCTCCTATAAACTTTATACGCCATTCTACGTAAACTGTTCGAACCACTCGTTATTTTAGTAAAATAAACATCTAACCTTTCAAACTCATTCCTCACATATATCCCAAAATAATATTAATGAAACCATTATAAAAACTTTATTAAAAACTATAGAACAAAACAATAAAATTTATTTAAGTGTTTACGGAAAAAATATAAGTTTAATTATTTAATATTAACTGGGGATACATGTGAATAAAAGGCACACATTCCATCACCATTCTAACCGTGAACATTTTAGGCATGGCAGGTTACCCTTCCCTCCATTGGTGAGAACAATAATATCGGCAATAGCTTTAAAAATGCTGAAAAAACAGGAGATGCATGGCTATCAATTAGCGGAGGAAATCTCAAAATTTGTTGGACGGAAAATGCCGAAACCCATGATATACTCTTTGCTTAAAAGATTGGAGCATGAGAATTTTGTTGTTTCTAGATGGGATATGCCTGAAAGCGGACCTGCTAAAAGAATTTATAGAATAACGGATCTAGGAGTGGAAGCTCTAGAGAGAAAGCTTAAAAGCGTTCTGCAACTTAAGGAATTGTTAGAAAAAATTTTAGAAGAATAAAATGCTTATATAAAATATATTATAAAGTTTAGTTCAAGTTTATTTATGAACAAAAATTTAGCCGAATATTTCAAGTCAAGGATATTTGTAGAGTTGAAAATGCGGAGATGCTTAAAAATCAACAGACAGAATAGGCAATATGATGGTTAAAGTTTTGATGAGGAGTATAGTGCATGACTCAAGGAAGCATGCAGAGATGTTTCAGGCACTAGCTGCAATGGTTCAGGGTTTAAGTGAATCTTTAAAGGAAGAAGAATACAAATTGCTTGATGAAGCTATAAGAAAACATGTTGAAATAGAATATGACATGATGATTTTTCTAAAGAAGTTATTAGAAAAATTGTTGATGAAAGGTTGAAATATGCTGTAAGATATATTTTGGACGATGAGAAAAGACACCATGTATTGTTGAAAGGTTTACAATTAGCTA
>QMRB01000038.1 GCA_003649185.1 Thermoproteota archaeon
GGGGAGAATAGGAGACAAAAAACAATACAGCTACCCAAACCCATGGCCAGGAGGATGGTGGAGACTAAAAGACATAATAAAACAACAAAAAACATCAAACCTAGCAGCACTAGAACTAGCAGCTAGAATGAGAGATGTAGTGTTGAGGAATATGTATGTCAAGGCAATGCGTAATGTGAAGAGGGGGTTAATGGAACCACCATACGCCTTCATAATCCCAACAGACAACCAACACGACCCACTAACAACACTAAAACTCATACAAATATTCTTAAACCTAGATGTTGAAGTCCACAGAGCTGTAGAACCCTTCAATGTTAACGGAAGAATTTATCCAGCAGGAACCTATGTAATCTTTACAGCTCAGCCTTACAGGGCATTTGTGAAATATGTTCTTGAAAAGACCGTTTATCCAGATAATGAGTGGACCCGTAAGAGGGATGGAACTCCCATAAAACCTTATGATACTTCGACTTTCACAATTCCAGATTTCATGGGGGTTAAAGTTGACAGAATAGAGGAAAAGTTTGAAGGAAAATTTGTACGGGTAAGATCTATAGAATATCCGGAAAAGACGTTGCGAGAGTCGAAGCATGGTTATATTATTTCATCAGCATTCAACGATTCTTATACGCTTATAAATGCTTTACTATTATCTGGATATAGAATTCTCAGAATTAGGGATGAAAGTATTGTAGGTGGATGTGTGTATCCTCCAGGCTCATTCTACATTCCATATCAGAAAGGATTGGTTGATGAATTAAAAGCGCTAAGCGAGAAATATCATGTACCGATTAAAGAATTAGACGGTGAATTGAAGACTGAATGTGAAGAGTTAAAAATGCTTAGAATTGGGATTTACCAGAGATATTATGGTGGGAATATGGATGAGGGTTGGACGAGATGGCTTCTCGAACAATATAACTTTCCATACAAAATAATAAAAGACAAAGATATTCAGGAGGGGAATTTAATGGAGAAGATAGATTTATTAATCTTGGCGGATGATGATCCAGCTTTAATTTTAGGGGAGAGCAAGGAGGAAATTGAGAAAGCTTTATCTAAAAGGTGGAAGAGACCTGTAATTCTTCCCCCTATTCCACCAGAATATATGAGTGGAATTAAAAAGAAGGGGGCTGAAAAAATGAGAGAATTCATAGAGAAGGGTGGAATATTGCTTACATTTAATAGAAGCTGCGAATTCGCCATAGAAACATTTAAACTTCCAATTCAAGATGTTTCGAAAGATCTTGACCCGAAAAAATTCTTCTGTCCATCTACAATATTAAATGTCAATGTGAATGTTAATCATCCATTATGCTATGGCATGCCAAGTAAATCTCAAATATTATTCCATAACAGTATGGTTTTGAAAATTCTACCCACATTTAACAACGATTATTATGAGACGCCTATCACCTATCCTGAAAGGGATATTTTGAAGAGTGGCTGGCTTATCGGTGAAGAATATTTGAGTAGGAAGCCTGCATTGATAAACGCTAAATATGGTAAAGGGAGAATTGTTCTATATGCCTATAGACCGCAGTTTAGAGCATGGACACATGTAACATTTAAAACATTATTCAACGCATTATACTCAACCAATAAATAATATTTTCTTTTTGGTGCCATATTTGTTCTCATTTAAATGGAGGAGTGAATATAACATTCTCATTCTCTGCTGGCTGGGATGGATAAACATATATCTATGCCGATCTGTTCTTCCACCTATTCTTCCACTTTTAGCCAAAGAATTTAATATGACTCATGCTGAGAGTGGAATGCTTGAAACTCTATATCTGTTGGACTATCTACTAGCCAAAGTTCCTATAGGTCTTCTATCTAACAGGTTTGGTGTGAAAAAAACTTTAACAATGGGGATGGTTGGCTATGCATTTTCAACTTTCTTAAACTTCTTTGCCACAAACACCCTGCAACTATATTTTTTAAGGTTTCTCTTAGGTTTCTTTCAGGGAATTCATCTGCCAGTGGCAAATATGCTTCTCTCAGAGAAGTTCGGTAAATCTCAGAGAAAGGCGATAGGCTTCCATGAGTCGGGACCTAATATTGGAAATTCTATTGCTTTACCGTTAACTATTGCAGTGGTTTCAATATGGAATTGGAGAATAGCCTTTCTATTATTTTCCCTTCCAGCTTTCATGTTAGCTGTATTCACATATTTAATGCTTGAAGAAGATGTTTATACTGATAGTGTTGAAAAAAGTTTTAGGGGAATTTTAAATTTAAAATCATATGCAAATATTCTTTTACCGTTAATTGTAGCTCATTCAACATATAATTTATGTTTAAGAACGCTTTTCATTTTCATTCCATCCTATTTAATAGAGTTGAAAGGCTTCAATTACTGGTTTGCAGGCTGGATCTCAACTCTAATACCTCTAGCAGGGATCTTTGCAAAGATCTCTAGCGGCTATTTAGCTGAAATGGCGGGACGTAGAAATGCAATATGCATATCCATTGCAATCAGCAGTTTCATGATTCTTCTACTTACAGTTGAAATTGGATTGAAACTGACATATTTAGTTTTCATTTTAATTGGACTGTCAATTTACACATATTCTCCCATAATATATTCTTCTGCAACGGAAACTCTGCCAAGAGAATTGAAGTCCATAGGTTTAGGTTTAATAACTATGGTTGGAAACATGGTTGGAGCTTTTTCAATTTATCTAGTAGGCTTCACTATAGATGTTGAAGGCTATATTTTTGCATTAAGATCTATAGCTCTTTTAGCCTTCTCCTCTTCAATCTTCATTTATTTAAACTTTCAGAACTGAATTATCTAAATTAGATCTATATTTAAGAAAACTGAAGGTTCCAAGGCTAATGTGGAAACAGAGAGGGAGCTTGTGAGGAGAAGTATATAAGGTCCACCATGTGAGCGTTGTAATCCACAAGAATGAGACAGAGAATGTTGGATTTGATGGTGAGCTTTTATCTGATATTCTAACAAAAAGAAAAAGTTGATTTTTCATTTTTAGAAAACAAGCAAAAAGGAAATTCAAATGATAAGATTCGGTTGCCAGCCTAACTCTCCGCTTCGGCGCTACCATACACATATAACAAGCGGGTATGTAGTTTCGCTCAATTCGTCCAAATGTCATCGCCAAACTTATATTTTCGGCGAGTGTTACCTAATATTGATGGTAGGCGATGGCACTTCGCATACCTGCCAAAATTAAGTGAAATACTCAAGCCTGCTTTGAAGGAACAAGAAAAATGACCATTATTGAATATTACAAATGGCTGAAGAAAGAATGGGCAAAAGTAGGTCTTATTCTCTCAATTTTTCTGTTTGCAATTCTGTTTGTAATTGTAAGACAATATGATTTTGTAATATTCGTTCTGCTACTTCATACTCCTTTGTATATGTTGCATCAAACGGAAGAATATGTATTTCCTGGAGGTTTCACTGAATTTTTTACTACGAAAATTTTCAACTTAAAAAAAGAAGATACACCGTTGAATGAAGATTTCATCTTTTTCGTAAATATTTCTTTGATATGGATTGTTTTACCGGTTTTCGCTTTATTATCAACCATCAATTATCAATATGGTTTATGGATTCCATATTTCTCATTATTTGCTGGAGTTGCACATATAGTGTTGGCAATTAAGGCAAAGAAAATGTACAATCCGGGACTGGCTGTAAGTTTGTTTTTAAATATTCCAGTAGGATTATGGTCAATTATTTATTTAGAAAATATTGGCATTCTCAGTAATTTATTCTTAAACCTATACATGTGGATCGGGTTGGGAATTAATGCAGCCCTTCCAGTATTAGGGGTGTTTTTGTATAAAAATTATAGGAAGAGTGCTAGCAAGTAGCAAAATGAAAACTCCATTTCCTATTTCGTTGCGATGGCTGAAATGAATTAATTTTGGCTTTGGTTTAGATTTGATTATCAGAGAAGGAATAATAGAACATAACAAATAGATTTCAAAGAACTCAAACCTTATTTTCATTTGTTACATTGATATTTCTTTATATTTTGATTTTGTAATAAGGTCAGTTAATAGTAAAACGTTGAAATAAGGTTATAATGATAGTACCTATTGCAACAATTTTACATAACAATGATATTAACAGTTCTTGTATTTAAGTGAGCATATAGAAATGGTGGACCAAACAATGATAAGCGGGCTTGAGTACTCTGCAATGCTTCGCGCTTTGCCCTTCTAGTCAATTAACAGGTGAATATGTTGCTCCGCTTCCAGCTACACCCAAATTTGCCTTTACGGGCAAACTTCACATATCCCCAGAATGTTATATCAACAATAAGTTAACAGAACCATAAAGAGAATTTAGAATATTCTTCAATTGGAAGACAAAATCAAAATAGGATGAATATTGGATTTAAATTATGATTCCATAACCATCATAGTAAGTGTGGATCTCACTTTAGGCAATCTTCTAATCTTCCATGAAATTATATCTTTTAGTTCATCTATATCTTTTGCATGAACCTTCACAATTATATCGTATACGCCGTAAACCATGTAAGCCTCTTCCACTCCATCAATTTTTAAAAGTTCATTTAGAAGTTCCACTTCCATTCCTGTTTCTGCATTGATTAAAACGTAGGCCAACGCCATAAATGCAACCTCCAAAACCACTCTAAAATAATTACAATTACTTTTAAATATATTGGAAAAAAGATAGGTGAAGTTCTATCTAGTTGCCGGTTGCTGTTGCTTCAGCTGCAGCCCTTCTAGACTTTACATGGTCAGTATATATCATGTATAATAGAATTGCTGCACATATTAATGTCATTATCCATGCATATGATCCTGCTTCAACAGTACCTATTCCTGCAGCTTCCCATGGGAAATATTTGCTGCCCATCATTAGCTGAATTCTCTGAATAAGCAGCGACTCTCTTCCCATGATCGTATTTCCGAAGGAAGCTCCTAAAGCTGCCAATATAATGTATCTTCCAGTTTTAGGAATATAGCTTAATGCTCCTTTCAATTCTAATGTAAATATGAAGAAGACAACGGCAAGCATTGTTCCGAAAACTATTACAAATCTATTTAGCGTTGTCAATGGATCTACTCCTATAAGTGAAAGCTTAATTGTCGTGTTTATTTGGCCGATTAGATCTGAACGTATAACCGATCTTAAAGCCATTCCAGTACCGTATCCGATCCCTATAGATATAGGCAATCTATACAGCCAGAAGTATCTTCGTGAGAAGAAGAAGTAGTATCCTAGACCTATGAGCATCCAGATGAGATAATCGTATCTTCCCTGATATACGACTGGAAGATATCCGTAGTTTTTAAAGTACCATAGATCATATGAAATACCATATCCAACGCTTAAACCAACGAAGAGATGCTCCGCCAATCTGAATAGCGGATTCTCCCGATAGCAGTATGAAAATACACAGAAGACTAGGAAAACTGAAATCCACACCATTAGAATATCTGTAAAATTAACCATTCATCTTCCACCTCCACCATACTTTCTAAGATAATATCCTAGATTGCCTAGAATCACCACGACTACCAGAAGGTAGTGTACAGCTGACTGTGCATTTAAAGCTGCAACTGCACCTGTCAAACCGATCTCTCCTAGGAGAGTTTCATATTCTGCTGCTCCCCTCATACTTATTATTACACCAACATATCCTATTTCCCCTAATTTTCCAGCCTCATAGTATGGCATGAAACCTGGAGCTGAAACTCCAGGTGAACCCACTACGAACTTCATGTTAGGATTCTGCGTAGCCCAGTATTGTAGGTAGGTTGCAGGTCCCGGAGATCCAGCTGCAAATGAAATTACCAGTGAAGCATACTTTATTCCGTCAAACTTCTTAACTAAAGGTAAACTGTCAATCGAATTGCCATAGAAATCAATGGTCATCATTTTTGTTATAGTGTCATATACCCCTACGATTAAAGCCGTTGTAGCTAAGTATCCCAGGTTAACTATATGCTTTCCATATTCTTTCGTGATAAGCTTGGTTGGATCTTCAGGGTCATAACCGGTTTTATCTATCACCTTCCAAATTTGATCTGCCATTACTGGACCGTCAGACCACATTCCAACAATATAGATGTAGAGTGGCCTTCTGACGACATGTCTTAAAACGGCAATGGCTTGTGGATGAAGCTCTGGATTTGCACCGCTATAGTCGAAGGACAATACAACTAGGCTTCCTGGCGGAAGCTTCTCCACAGCTTCAAATGCATCCCGAGTGTAAGGGGTTATGGCTAGAGGGGAGGGGAGAGGTATAATTATAGGTATGGCTATGACTATGTAGACTAGCAGGTATATCCATCTTGGATCAATATTCTCTAAACGTTCATACCATGTGGACATTTCACTCACCTCCAGCAAGTGTTGGACGTCTCTCATACCAGAAGATCACTCTTACACCGTAGGCTAAAGCTCCAATGGCAGCTCCTAAAAGTATTCCTCGCCTACCAGCTACATTCGGCACATCCATTAACCAATTCTTTATGGTTTCAAATCCAGGCCATACGGAAGCATTTATAGGTGCCTGTCCGAGAACGACAAGTATACCTGATATTAAAAGTATTATTGAATCGATGTTTCTAGCTCTGAAAGCTCTATATCCGGCGGAGATTATGAAGAATCCTAACAGTGAAAACATTGTTTGACTTATAAGTGACATTATATTCCAATATAGGAAGTTCCATGTTGGTGCAAGGGAGTCATAAACCCATCTTGGCACTACAACACCTTTCGGATCGATAGCCCATCTACCGCCAAATACGCTTATAACTGCCATAACCGGTATTAAAATTAGAACTAGTAGACTATACTCCCAGTATTTTCTTCTCCTAGTAAACCTTCTATAATGTATTCTGAATATGTTGATTGCACCTATACCTATAGCTACACTGTACATTGCATTGAAATAGTTCAGCATGTCATGTTCAAGATAATATGATAGGCTGAAGTCGCCTACACGTATATCGACATACCATTCAAAGGCGTATAGTATTCCAAAGATAAAGCACAATATTAGTGGGATTGATCGTTTATAATCAGCTAATGAGATCGCCATGATTTCGCCTCCTTATTTACTGAGAATATCTAAAATGATGGTGCTTCCAGCCGTTATTGCTATGGCTCCAATAAGTATTATTGCAAGAGTTAAGATTTTTGATAGATCATGTGCCAATAAGACTCCAACGATTTTAGGATCCCTAGCTAAAAACGCAGCGGCAGCATAAAGTTCTTCTCCGATTAGAACATAGTCGCATGCTGCGACGAAGAATGGAAGCTGAGCTGTCGAAGTAGTTCCGGCAATTTGTACTGCCCCGATTCTATAGCCGCTTTCAGCCAACTCCAAAGATTCAGCATAGTAATATCCCATATAGAAGTTGGCTGCAGGCCGCTCCCTGAAGAAGATTCCAAGACATCCAGCTGCAAATGCAAATTGCCACGAAGCAATATATCTAACCATCTCAGGATTAAATTGATCTGCTTTTCCCTCTGCCAGATAGGCATTTTTAACTATACCTTCAGCAACCTGATATACAACCCAGTTTCTATTCGCTACAATTATTGGAACATTATATCTTGCAGTTAATCTTGCAACGTAATCGAGGATCGACAATGCAGATAGAGTTGTCAATGAGCCGAGCCCTGACATTCCAGGCGTATAGAATACAGGTCTACCCATCTCGGTGGCTCTTCCAACAGCTTCCTCAAATGCATCTATAGCTGGAATCTTTCTAACCTTTATGGCTTCTGGACGTCTCTTAGCCTTCTCCAAAGCATATACCGTTAATATTCCGATAATTACGAGCAGTACTCCTTGAGCGACTCTTCCACTTCTAAGCACTACTTCTAATTGATAAATGGTCATTCCATGCATTTCTTATCCTCCAAGAATTTATCAAAATTTTTTTACCTTTGAATTGATATTTCTCGACAAATATATTTATCATTTACCATAACTTAGAAATCAATTTTTATTGGTTAAATAAATTTTAAATGTTTTGTCATAATATAATCAAAGAAATTTGAACGCCATTCTCCAATTTTAGACATATTTTATGCGAAAAATATTTTGCCTATAAGTTTCAACTAGTAGCTGAAAGACTATTAAAGGTGTATCTTATGATAATCTCTTCTCCAGGTCCAAATCCGCCTGAAGAGTTATACATTATAGTTGAAATTCCGAAAGGATCCAATATTAAATACGAATTAGACTTGGATACGGGACTGTTAAAAGTGGATAGAATACTTTACACTGCCATGGCATACCCCTATAATTATGGAATTATACCTCACACGTTGATGCCTGACGGAGACGAATTAGACGCTGTACTGCTGATTAGACAGGCAATTTATCCTGGATCGATAATTATTGGTAGACCTATAGGTGTGCTTGAAATGGAAGATGAAAAAGGGATAGATCACAAATTGATAGCTGTACCAATAGAAAAAATAGATCCCTCCTACAAGGCTATAAGAACAATTAACGATGTTTCAGAGTTCACTTTAAATCAGATTAGACATTTCTTCATGCATTACAAGGATTTAGAACCTGGAAAATGGAGTAGAGTAAGAAAATTTCTAGACTATGAGGATACCTTGAAACTTATCGAGGAAGCCATAATTAGATATAGGAGGAGAAAAAGTGAGAATTAAAATAAGATATTTCGCATATTTAGCGGATCTCGTTGAAAGAAAAGAAGAGGAGATGTATTTAGAGGGAGAGTGGACTATTAGAAAAATTCTCGGAAAAATAGTTGAGGAAAAACCTATTTTAAGACGCATTGAACTTGACAGTGAAGGACCAATAATAATTCTGTTGAATGGAAAACCGGCCAATATGAATTTAAAAGTTTCGGATGGAGATATAATAACACTGATACCTCCAGCATCAGGTGGATAACAACGCTTCTAAAAGCAATGCAACTCCTATTAAAATGAAGACTATGGAGCTTATTCTTTGCAGCCGGCTACCTTTAAATGCAACTTTCATTTTGCAACCTAAAATGCATGCTGATCCCATCATAATAATGCCTGACAGAATCAATCCAAGAAAAGCTGAAAGGAGATCTGCTCCATTCCAAATTAAACCTAAAACAGCTATATTCGTTTTATCCGCCAACTCTAAAGAAGAAACTAGAAGAAAGATGGTATATATGGAGTTTTCACCTCCATTTAAATCATCAATTGAAGAATCCATCTTTAAGGAGAGAAAGCCGAAAACGATGAAGAGAAGCGAGGAGAACAATTTTGCCAGAAAAACTGGAATAAAAAAATTAAGGTAGCATGCTAATAGCATGCAGAGAATATTAACTAAGGTAAAACCGAAAAATGATCCTAGAAAAACTCTTATAACATTCATTCTAGTGGATAAAATCAGGGTGACTATTTGAGTTTTATCTGCGAGTTCAGCCAGAGAAATTAGAATAAAAGCTGAAAATATGGTTTTGAAGTCTAATGTGAAGTGGACCATGAAGTATCACCTATCAGCTGATTAGAATTAAAGGTCTACTCTCAACTATGGCTTTAACCAGCTTAGTCCTTCCACTATCTAGGCATCTCCAAAGTGAGCCTCTAGAAAAACCCATAAGCCTTGCAGCTTCTTCCTGTGTCTTTTTCTCCAAATATACTAGACGGAGAGCTTCCAACTCGTCTGGAAGCAGATTTATGGGTTCACCTTCAATCACATTATTGAACTTGTCTAAAGGGATGAAGACTTGCGCCTTAATTGTTGATCCAATTATCCTCGGCTTTGGAGGACGGCCTGGGCCGCCTCTCCTCCAGCACCATCTCCAAGGACCCTTTCTCAAAGCCTGTAACCTCCCCTTTCAGCTTCAATGCAACTTACAGCTAACCAGCAAATATAAGATAAAAACTAACATAAATATATAGTGAAAATAATATTTCTGGTGGTTTAAACATGGAGAAAGTTGTACACTACACCGAAATTAAATGTGAAGAGGTTAAAGCTGAAAATGCAAAGAATATAAGGATTAGATGGTTGATCTCCAAGAAGGATGGAGCTCCAAATTTCGCTATGAGACTGTTCGAAACAGATAGAAATGGTAATTCGCCATATCATCAGCATCCATGGGAACATGAAATTTTCATACTGGAAGGGGAGGGTAAACTTATAGTTGAAGATAGAGAGTATAATATTAAAGAGGGATATGCAATATACATTCCACCAAACCTAAAACATACCATAAAAAATACAGGTGAAGGAAAACTTAAATTCATATGTATAATACCGGTCATTTCTATAAAATAAAACATGATTGAAGAGAAATATGGATTTTAATACTTTTTAACAATCTTAAATTGAATGGGAATGAATAGATTTAATAAAGAAGTGAATTAAAAGATAATTATTGAAAACAACATAGGTAAGTGATATTATGGGAGGAATACTTTTCATAGGAACCGGTAGCGGAGGGGAAAGAATACTTTCCATAGCTTATGGAACATTCAAAAATTTAAGAAGTCCTGAAAATTACTTTGTAGCAGTGAATACTAGTTCTAAGGATCATGAAAGAGTTAAAACATATTTTGAGGAGAGAAACATAAAAAGTAAGGATAATTTTCTATTTAAAACCATTGGGAAGAGCATATTGAGCGGCTATGGAGCCGGTAAAGATCCAAAGTTAGGTTTAAGTGCCTATCAAGCCGACAGGGAAAATGTACTGAAAACATTAAGAGATTTACATAAAAAACATAATTTCAAAATAGCCATTCCAGTTTCAAGTCTCGGCGGCGGCTGCGGTACAATGATTGTTGGAGAATTGGCAAATGACATTAGAGAAGAACTGGGACTCAGAGTTATACCCATCTGCACAATACCTTTCAGAAGGGAGGGAGATCTGCTGATAGGAAACGCAATAATAGGGTTAAGAAACCTTCTAAATAAAGGGTTAAGTCCACTGATATTCGACAATGAATTAATGATGAGATTTAGCCAAACAGTGGGTGAAGGAGTTGACAGGGCGAACATAATAATAACTTCACTTATATCGAGCTTGGTGGATCTAGTCGAGTACGGTGGATTTGCAAACCCACCAATAGACATAATAGATATTACTAGGCTGATTTTACCTCAATGCGGCTTCTTCACAGTTATATATTTAGACAATTTCAGAGACTTCAAAAAGAAGTGGAAGGATTTTTTTGAATTTAACAAGTCACTTATCTCTAAACCTATAAGTGAAACAAATGCCTTCGTCATGTTCAAGTCTAGAAGCTTCCCCCATGAAATGGCTGAGAAGACGCTTTCATATCTAAGAGTTAAATATAGAGCTAAAGAGATAATTCCAACAACATTGGAAGATAAAAGGTTTGGCGGATATACTATCATGACGATGATTTGGGGAATGTCTCTCGAC
>QMRB01000039.1 GCA_003649185.1 Thermoproteota archaeon
TAGGTCTTCAATCATCGTTGAAGGCGATGTTAAATTAGCATATTCATCTTTAAAGGCTGGCTCTAAATCTTTTTGGGGTGCATTAGCATATGTTTGGATGGTTTTTGGAGTTCCATCATTCTTCACACTAAATGAACGTGAAACAGCCGAGCTGATACATGCCTTAATAAAACATGAGCAGGGAGAAGTTAAAAAGAGAATATATATTAGAAGTAAACCTAAATTGGAAAGTTTAGCGGATCGTCAACTGTTCGTTGTGCAAAGTTTTCCGGGAGTGGGTCCCAAATTGGCTCTGAGACTGCTTAAAACCTTAGGTTCCATTAAAAACATTGTCAATGCTTCACCTGCAGAATTATCTATGATTGAAGGTTTAGGTAGGCAGCGTGCCATTCAATTGGTTAATTTCTTTAACTCCATGTACCGTGAAGTTTCAAGAAATTCTGGACAAGTTAAACTGGATGATATTGGAGTTAGATGATCTCCAAAATCTCTCCAGCCTTTGCCCTTCGAACTTTTCCCTCCAACTCAATGGCCATTTTCATTATGGCTTTTTCTCCCGTACAGTGGCATGGCATCAACCTATCTATATTCATCCTCCTAAATTCATCTATAGTTTTGAAGATTCTTTCATCGCTTGCCCCTATAAGGTGGAATCCTCCTATAATCATCTTTATTTTATTCTTTCCCGTAAGTTCTACAGCTCTCTTCGCGATGTTTATTATGCCTGAATGGGAGCATCCAGTTACAATTATAATGCCATCCTTCATGTCTATTATCAAGGCTTGATCATCTTTCATATCGTCATCCACTACTTTTCCATCAATTATCGTCTTTAATCCCTCCGTTTTCTCGAAGTTAGTTCTTCTAGGAATTTCTCCTGTCACTATGATTCCGCTACTTATCTCTAATGGTGTTATTGAAAGGATTGGTCGCCCTATTCTCTCAACTTCATCAATATTGTATGGTATTCCATTATATCTTATCTTCGGTTTCAATACGAATTTCGGTTTATAAGCATCTGGATGTGATATTACAGGAATTCTTCTCCCCGCTCCTTTTATAGCTTCAATTAATCCTCCAGTATGATCATAATGTCCATGGCTGAGTACTATTGCATCTAGATCTGAAAAATCTATTCCTAAAATTTTTAGATTATGGTTTAACACGTCTCCTGTTGGACCTGTGTCAAATAATATTTTCATTTTCCCATCATTTTTAAATACCTCAACTAGAATGGCTAATCCATGTGCACCGTATATCCATCTTCTTCCAGCAGTATTCTCCACAATCATCGTTATTCTCGTTTTGATAATCTCATTCTGCCAATCCATTTCTCATCAATCTTTCCATATATGTGGAAAGAGATTTAAGATTATCTTTATCTATGTTAGATGGGAGGTTTGATTATTGACCCTTGCCACTGTGAAGGAATGTTTGAATCAAATATCTACGTTCATCAATAAGCTTCCATCTCTCCTAGATTTCGAACAGGTTGAAAAGATGATAGATATGCTCATCTATGCTCAAGCAGCCAATAGATCTATATTTGTTGTTGGTGCAGGTAGATCTGGACTTATAGCGAAGGCTTTCGCCATGAGACTTATGCATTTAGGCTTTCATGTATATGTTATTGGGGAAACCATAACTCCCGCTGCAGGTAAAGGAGATGTTTTAGTGGCTATTTCAGGTTCCGGTAGAACTGGAATAGTGGTTACAGTGGCTCAGGTTGCCAAACAGGTGGGCGTCAAAGTCGTTGCAGTAACATCTCATCCCGACTCGCCTTTAGGTAAACTGTCCGACCATGTAGTTTTCGTTCCAGGTAGAACTAAAATTTCAGATGAAACCGACTATTTTTCACGTCAAATTTTAGGTATACATGAACCTTTAGCTCCTCTAGGCACTTTATTCGAGATAGCGGCAATGGTTTTTCTAGAATCTATTGTAACAGAGCTTATGCATAGGTTGGGTAAAACTGAGGAGGATCTTAGAGCTCGGCATGCTACAATCGAGGTTCCGTGATTATTTCTCCACAGCCCATATGATTTCCGGGGTTGCTCTATATCCCTCATTCATAAAATATTTCTTCTTAAATGGACATTTCCAATGTTTATTTATACATTTCTCCAATTTGTTCGGCGATATTCTCTCTCCTCTAATTCTGCAGAATTTTCCGTCGAGAAGGAAGGGGCAGGTCAATTTCATCCTCCAATGAATCTTTAATATTTCTTCCCCTTAAAGGTTTTATTGTACACTGATTTGTTGGGGGAATCCATTTTGAGAAGAATTCGGGGAATAGACTATATTAATCGCATATTGAATATGGGTTTCCATGATTTCGGCTTAAAACTTCTCTCCCTTTATAATAGATGGAAGACTTCTCTAAGCATTCAAGACTTCATGGAATTTTCCGATTATATTTCATCTCTACTCGGCAATTCCATGTTTAAAGCTAATTTTTCCCCGCAGATGATAGGTCAGTTCAGGGCTTACAGTTTCGAAGAATATATTTATGATCTTATAGCTTCCAGAATGGATCTTCCCTCCCCCATGTACAACTTGCTATGGAATGAGAAAATACCTCTCTGGAGTGAATGTAGAGAAGTCTATGAATCCAGTTTCGACATAATCATACTTAAAAGAAGAGATAATAAACCCAAAGTAGTAATTGAAGCTAAAATTGATGTTGACTCTCCGAGACTCCGTATAGTTCTATTCAATTCTCTTTTGTTAAGCAAGTTATATGATGATCTATACTGCTATCTTGTCTTCATTAATTGGAATGCTTCTTCCCTTTTAAGATCTATGGCTCTTAAATTCGTTGACGGTGTATTTAATGTTTCAAGGCATGGTCAAATTGAGGCTTTTTTGAATCGCCTTAAAAATGATTTATATCCAAATATTTTTGACTGAAGCTGTGAATAAAATTTTCAATTCATAATAAACTATTTAAAGTCATATAACATATCTAGTATTTGAGGGTTCAAAATGAAGACTTATATTAAAATCTATGGTCCTCCAATAGTTGAGGCTCTTCAAGCCTTGGAACATGTGGCCGTTGAGATTTCAAAAGAAATGCCAGAGATAACATTCTATGATGTTTTAGGCGGCACCGCTACATCTTTAGAGCAGGAGATTACAAGTGTATATGGTTTGGTCGAGGAAGAAGCTGTTATGAAGCATGTTGAGAGGCTTGTGAGTAAGAGTGGTTGGACTCTTGGTGAATATGACTTCTACTTTGAATGGGCGAGAACACCGACATTCGAAGAGCTCAAAAAGCTCATCTCAAAGGTTGATGAAGCCCTAAAACCTCTAGGATGCAGATACACAGTAACCACAAAATAAATTTACAATTCCGCCTCTAACCTTTTTTGTTGCTTTTAATTTAATTCATTTCCACTTCACCTTTAATATGGTTCATCATCCTTATTTTACTCTTTTTTGAGTAGCTAATCATAAATGATAACTTTTATATTTTGACCGAAGAATTCTATTTCGGCGTTAGGTGATGCATATGAGGCGAAGTTTATTTGTCACTTTAACTTCAATTTTCGCAGCCCTAGCCATAATGTTCACCATTTTAAAATTGGAGTTTCCATTTCCAGTTTTGCTCTATTTGAAATTTGATTTTGCAGAGATTCCTGTTGTTTCAGCATTCTTCCTCATTAATCCATATGCAGGGTTCATTACGTCTATCATCCATTTCCTTTTCCTACTGTATAGAAGTGGTGATCTTCTAGGTGCTTCCATGAAGTTTTCAGCAGTCTTTTCAATGCTTGTCGGTTTTTGGCTGATTCACAAATTCTTCGGTAGAACTGGTGGACGTTCATGGTTTATTCTTTCATCCCTGCTTGGAGGATTTTTAAGAATAATTGTTATGTCCCTTTTAAACGTGATCGTATTGCTTTGGATTGCTCCAGGATATTTAGATTATGCTGTTTTTGTTTTATCATCCTTTTTCGGCTATTCTTTAAGTTATAGTGATACTCTAATTTGGACTTTGATCTTCACGGGTGTCTATAACTTCATCCATGTGTTCTTTTCGTTTATTCCATCAATCATAATAGTTAGAGCTTTAGGTTCAAGATTTGGTTTTCATGGTCATTCATCTTCAATTGATTAGCTTTCATCTTGATATTTAATGTTCAAAAGTATTTTTTCAGCTTTCTCCAACTCCTTTCTAGTATTTATGGGCAGCCACATAGTTTTGTCGTCTCCATATATTATCATGCTGAATAGCTTGTTTTCCCTTGCAAGTATGGGAAGTATTCTGGATTCATATTCCACTGGATTTGGATCATCCATGTGAATCTCCCTCCTTATAATTGAATATACCTCTGGTTCTATTACACATACACCTAGATGTGTTAAAATTCTTATCATAGGTTTCTCCTCGAATTTTAGTATTCTTCCATATTCGTCGATTTCAGCCACTCCATAAGGATATGTTGTAGATGTTATGAGAAGAGAAGTTGCAATTATCCCATATTTTTCCACTCCGTTTATGTGATGGGCCAGCAATTTTATTGGTAGAAACTTGTCGAGTTTTATGTCGTCGGGAAATGTTATAATTCCCCTTTTATCCTCCTCTATTGTTCCATTTTCTATTGCATTTTTTATAGCTTTTCCCTTTCCAACATTTTTCATTTCAGGATCTTTTGAATATTGTATTTTAACTCCCAGTCTCCCTCCATCTCCCAAATATTCTTTTATCTTTTCTCCCTGGTAGCCTATCAACAATTTGAAGTCTTTAAATCCACAGTTCCTGTAAAGTTCTATTTCTCTTTCTATCAGAGTTTTTCCAGCAATTTTTATTAGAGCTTTTGGAAGATCTCCATATCCAAGTCTCTTTCCTCTTCCTCCAACAGGCATTATTATCTGTGTTCTTTCAGCTTCTTTCACCAGCTCTTCTAAAGCCCTCATTCTTCCACCTCTACATAACCCTTACATCGTTTCTTCATAAGTTAATTATAACATATTTTATAAATCTCTTTTACCTTGATTATTCACGGTGTATTCCTTTGAAAATGAAGTTTGAAACGGAAGACTATATTATAATTCTTTCCGATGATAAGTTGGAGGTGGATTTAAAGAGGGGAGCTAGAGCCTATGTTGAACATCTATTTGAGGGAAGCAGATTTTATAATGTGTTGAAATGGTTTCTCTCATACATCTTTCCAAGAGATTTCTATTTGGATGATATTATGGATGTTCATTTCAGTGGGCTTGGCGAACTTTTCATAAGGGAGAAAACCCCGCTGGGAGTGAAGGAGACTAAGATTTCAGGTTTAAGTAGAGTTCAAGCCGAACTTCTAGCTAAGGCTATTAAATCTATGATTGAGAAAAGCAAACTGAAACTTCTAACAAAATAATATTTTTATCCTTTAATGTACCTGCAATTTCGCATAGTTTCGTAAAGTTTAAAAAATACTTCTCAAATTATCTATCCAGCTCTAGCCTAATCTTGGAGGTGCTGCTGCTTGGTAAGATTTAAAACAACTGATCAAATACTGCGTTTAATGGGTAATCTTGAACATGTACGTAATATTGGCACTCTCGCCCATGTAGATCATGGTAAGACAACTCTTTCAGACTCTCTCCTCATGGCTGCTGGACTTATTTCTCCTAAAGTTGCTGGTAAAGCCTTAGCTTTAGATTACGTACCTATTGAACAGATGAGGCAAATGACGGTTAAAGCTGCCAATGTTTCATTATATCATGAGTGGAATGGCAATCCTTACGTTATAAACTTGGTTGACACTCCTGGACATGTCGATTTCACAGGTCATGTTACACGTTCACTTAGAATAATGGATGGAGCCATAGTAGTGGTGGATGCTGTTGAAGGAGTTATGACTCAGACGGAAACTGTTGTTCGGCAGGGTTTGGAGGAGAGAGTTAGACCACTATTATATATTAATAAGATCGATAGACTCATCCGAGAGTTACGTCTTTCACCTGCCGAGGTTCAGCAAAGACTTATGGAGATCATTAGGGATTTTAACGGTCTAATCGATCTATATGCTGAACCTGAATTTAAAGATAAGTGGAAGGTAAATCCTGCTAAGGGACAGGTTGCCTTCGGCTCTGCTCTACATAAATGGGGAGTTACAATACCGATAGTTCAGAAATCCGGTTTAAAGTTCAATGACATAGTAGCTGCATATAATAAAGGTTCTGAAGCTGTATCTAAACTTGCCGAGGAATTCCCCCTCTATGCAGCAATTTTAGATATGGTTGTAGAACATATTCCAAATCCGAAAGAGGCTCAAAGATATAGAATTCCCAAGATTTGGCATGGTGATCTTGACAGCGAGCTAGGCAAAGCCATGATGAATTGCGATCCCAACGGCCCGCTAGTTATCTGTGTAAGTAAAGTGAATGTTGATCCTCATGCCGGTCTCGTCGCCACTGGAAGAATCTTCAGCGGCACCGTTAGAAATAGTGATGAAGTCTATCTTTTGATGGCTAGAAGTAAAGGAAGAGTTCAGCAAGTAGGCTTATATATGGGTCCATATAGAGAAGTTGTTGAAAGCATTTCCGCCGGCAACATTGTAGCTCTTCTAGGATTGGATAGAGCTAGAGCCGGTGAAACCATAGTAAGCTTAAACTATAAAGATTTAATGCTTCCATTTGAAAGGATGAAATATATCAGTGAACCCGTAGTGACTATTGCCATTGAACCCAAAAAGAGTAGTGATCTTCCAAGGTTGGTTGACACTCTTCGAAAAATGGCTATTGAAGATCCAACTTTGCAGGTTAAGATCAACGAGGAAACCGGCGAATACTTAATTAGTGGTATGGGTACACTTCACTTGGAGATAGCTCTATGGGATCTACAGCAAAGGACGGGTGGAATTGCTATAGAGACTTCTCCACCGCTAGTCGTTTATAGGGAGAGCATTAAGGAATCTGCCGGTCCAGTTGAAGGTAAATCTCCAAATAAACATAACAGAATTTACATTTCCATTGAACCTTTAGATGAAGCTACATTGAGACTGTTAACTGATGGTAAAGTATATGAGGATCAGGATTGGCGTACACGTGCTAGAATATTGAGATCTGAAGCCAACTGGAGTGCTGAGGAGGCTAGAGGAATATGGGCTATAGATGAACATTTAAACATTCTGGTTGATGTAACTAAAGGTATACAATACTTGAGGGATATTAAAGATACGATAATATCCGGTTTTAGATGGAGTATGGAGGCAGGTCCCCTATGCCAGGAACCTGTTAGAGGCGTCAAGGTGAAATTGGTCGACGCCATTGTACATGAAGATCCCGCCCATAGAGGACCCGCCCAGATTATGCCTGCTACTAAAGATGCTATATTTGCTGCTTTTCTAATGGCCAATCCAATCCTTCTTGAACCTGTCTTAAAAATAGAGGCCAAGGTTCCACAAGAATTTGTTAGCGGCCTATTGAAGGTGTTAAATTCGAAGCGTGGAAGAATTGTTCAAATGGAGCAGCAGGGTCTATTGATGCTGGTGAGAGGAGAAATACCTGTCTCCGAAACCTTTGATTTATCAGATCAGATCAGAAGTGCTACTCAGGGTAGATGCTTCTGGAGCACGGAATTTTCTCATTGGGCTCCTGTTCCACAACAGTTGGCATCAGATTTAATTAGAAGAATTAGGGTGAGGAAGGGATTGAATCCTGAACCTCCTAGGGCTGAAGATTTTCTTCCAAGATAAAAAAAGGCATTATTCATATGGTTTTCTTCCATCTACCCTTTTCATAGAGCTCTGCAGGCAAAGTCTTCTCAAATTTACATTTGTCATCTATCATGCCTACACTGTAATTGTCGATCGTTCTCATCTGTTTTAGCTTTGATAAGGCTTTTATGAAGTTTGTCACCTGATCATAGATCATATAAACGTATAATGTAGCCTTGTTCTCTTTCGGATTTACTATGATCTTATGTGTAAATGGCTTATCATTTAAAGTTTCAAGGAATCTTTTCATTTTATCCTTGTCTGCAATTCTTATTTCTGCCAGCAGATTGGTTGAAAGATCTTTTGGATATGGATAAACTTCAGGTTCATATCCTACGAGTACTCCGTAATTTACGAGATGCTTATAATAGTGGTATCTAATGGTTGGCGGTGTAACTCCTAATGCTGTGGCAAGCTCCTTGAATGTTATCTCAGCATTTTCCTCAAGTTTCTTCAATATGAATATGTCCGGTTCATCTAGAAATACCTTCTCTTCCTCCTCTAAATCTAAAGTTAATTTTGTCTCCTTCACCTCAATATTCTCTTTTAACCATTCCTCCCATTTAAACTCCCATCTCCTCCTTCTCTCGTTGAACCATTTGAAATTGGATTTTGGAGGTAGATCTATGGGAGTCCAATTTATATCGGTGATTTCGCTTCCCGTTTCCTCAGCTATTTTATATATTGCCTCTTTAAATCTATCTTTAACTTCCTCTGGAATAGTGAAATAGCAGTGATAGAAAACTTGGCTTGAAGTATAATATCTAGCTATATTTCTCCAGTACTCAAGTTTTCTCAGTTCTTCTTCAAGCTTTTCAGGCTGTGCTTCAATCTTCATCGTAAATTCCACAGGCATTAAACCCATCTTTTTGAAGTTGATTCTAGCCTTCAATTTTATTATTCCTCTTCTCGCCAACTTATCATAGTAGTAGTGGACTAGTGCAGGCGGCATTCCCGTCTCTCTAGCTATCAATGAGAGATTCTTGCTCTTTTTCTCATTGATAGCTTTTATTATTTTGAAACACTTTTCATCTATTGCCTTAACATATTTTCTGAAGCTTGGACATTCTTTCCATTCCAATATATTATCACCTTTTTATTTTATTTTGTTTAAAAATCGTTTTACCCCCTTTTATTTTTTTCTACTTTTTTTAAAACATTTATGCTACATAATTTTTTAAAATTAAAAATACAATCCGTGTATGTTATTTGGCTCAGCACTCAGCTGGATCATCATTTTCAGCCCTTACACGCTACATCATCGCCATATAAATGTTTAAATTTTAATATTATATTTTAGAATTGCTGCTATTCCTCCTAGAGCCTTAAGCTTTCTTCCCGCTTCGCTGAGACCGCTAAATATTTTTATTTCTCCCCCTTTCCTCTCAGTCTCAGTCATTATCTCCTCCATCTTTTCTCTAAATTCACCGTAAGAGTGAAGGTTTTCGTCCAGTATAAGTAGAATTTTTATGGCACCCATCTTTGCAGCTTTCTCCACTTCTATTGCTCCATAGGCTGTCATTCCAGGATTATTCACTAAATATTTTATGAACATGTTCATCAGCCTTTTTTCCTCTATTACTTCGATTTCCCTTAAAGCCTTTAATACGCTGTCTTTTCTCAGAGTTTCATAGATTCCCCTAACACCACCGTTGGATACATTCTCCTCTATAATTATCGGTTTCCATTTCATTTGATACTTTATATTTCTCATTTTTTCAGTTATCTTTTCCCTTATATAATCCGGCCCACTTATAATGATGATTTTAGATTTCTCTCTATTTGAAGTTTCAACGATCCTTAATGTTAAATCCCTAATTTTCTTCTCCATTATTCTTTCCCTTTTCTCCACTTCTCTTTTCCCCGGCAGTCTAAGTGCCATTTCAAATATAATTTCTATTCCATATTCCCTAACAATTCCGATGGCAGCTTCTTCATCGTCTACTGCAATTATCATAGCATTATATCTTCCCCGTTTAGAAGCCTTCTCCATTCTCTCTAGAACATATTTCGGCCATTTCTCCTTAACTATAGTAATTTCCATTCCAATGTCGATGTTTATAGTGTGATGGCTTCCCTTGAAGCCGTTCTCCTCGTATTTTTGAGGTTGATATATTATTATGCCGTTTACTCTGAGTCTTTCAGTGAATGGTTGAAACTCCATCTTCTTAACTTTTATTCCAAGGATCATCGATTTTCTTATGCTTTTGCCTCCAACTTTTATCTCCCTTGTAGTTTTAGCATATATTTCGTCGCCTGGCTTTATAATGTTATATAATGTCCATAGATCATTTTGGCTTTCCACTTTTAATCTTACTCTTCCACTCTTCTCCTCCATCTCTATAATTTTCATCTTGATCCCTTTGAACTTGAAATTATTTATCTTACAGTTTTATTAATAATTTGTTGGTGCTTCTATTGCTCGTCAAATTAAATTTCGATCGATGTCAACTGTTAGGTTTCCTACTGAAAAATTTAAATTTATATCCCTTAGATTTCTCCGATCCACGTTTCTATCCGAGCTCTAAATTGAATGATGAAATCGTATTTAACTATTTTTTCTTTATGACGGCTTTGGATTTTGGATTTTCCTTTCAGCCCCTATTTTACGGTTATGTTAAAGATGGCTTTTATGAGGGTTCTAAGCTTTTATGGCGTCTAGGAAAAGTGCGATTTGACGATGATCCAAATTTCTTCACCTGCAGTTCAATGTTAACGGTGACTGGTAGATCCGTTTATGATTGGCTGCGAGTTGATGAACCTTACCCTAGAAGGATAAATCTTCCTGATGTTCGTGCATTTCTCCTTAGAGATGCCGCATACAGGTTGATTAAAGATTATAATGGCTCTTTTAAACGTTTAGTTGAAGTTTGCAATGATCTATTATATGGTTCTGGTAAAGGATTTATTGAGAGGCTTAGTGAATTTAAAGCTTTCAGAGATCCTTTAGGTAGAAAGAGTTTTCTTCTCGCAAAGTTTCTCTCTAGAAGAGGCTTCTTCAACTTTAAAGATGCAAAGAACTTGGAGATTCCCGTCGATGGAAAAATATGTAGAATTGCCTTGAGACTTGGATTGATCTCTTTAGATGATGAATCCATGAATCGACTAATTAAAGGCGGCCAATTCACTGCATCTGAAGACTATGCAGTTAGATGTAGAGTTAGGGAGAGTTTAAAACTGGTTTCCGCTTTTTCAGATGTTGATCCACTAGTTCTCCATGATTTTCTAGATCTTCTAGGTGAGAGTTGTTGTAGA
>QMRB01000040.1 GCA_003649185.1 Thermoproteota archaeon
GAACCCTACAAAGGGAATTGAAAGTAAATTTGTTTAAGCAGTATGCTATTATTAGAAAATTCAGGAACCCTATAAAGGGAATTGAAAGCAAGTGGAGGTTAGGGAGCCTACGGAATGTTTATGTTTATCCTTGAAGAAGCCTATAAAGGGAATTGAAAGGCAAAGAGATTTCCTCAGTTATTCCAGTTGATAGATGAGGAGGTAGAGATGAAGGTCACTCTTGAGATTCCAGGAGAAGAGGGGCAGGTCTTTCTCCACAGATTAGTGATGGGTGTCTGAATGAAAGAGATAGAGGAAGTCTTAGTCTTTGATGAGAAGGGTCTTCTGGAGAACATGGATAAAGTGGATGGATACTGGTTGAAGTTAGTCTACTTCAGCCTATTCTCTTTTACTCCATTTGCAGAGGACATTCCTCTCTTCAGAGTGATCAGAGAAGCTCTGAGAAAGGCAGGAATCAGTCTGAGGTGAGAAATGATGCCTTATTTCACCATTCTCACCATTCCTGCTATGGATGTTGAGAGTGTAGACTTCTACATCTACAGGGATGATGCAGGAAAGGTGGTGTATAAGATTCTGATTGGACTGCACACATCAGAGACAGTTCAGATTTCCCATAGTGTTGTGAGAAATCAACTCCTCAAACATCTGGGATTGAAAAGGAGTATTGAGAGAATAAAGAATTGGAGGAAGAGAAATGAGATTCTCCTGAGAGCATTCAGGGAGAGGGCTGTGAGAGAGCTCTCTGGGAAGGAAAAGAGCTTGGCATTCAGATGTATAGGAACCCAATAAAGGGAATTAAAAACCTTCGTCTTGTACCTCCAAGTATACTTCGGCTGTTTTGAATTCTATATTTTCCGCAATAATATCTATTTAAATCCAATATAATTTTAACCAGTCCAGTTTATATGACTTTAATAAAAGAATCGGATGATCTCAATCTTGTTTTGCCGAGTTTATTGTTGCCGATATTTTGGAAGTATATCAGTTAGTTTATTTTATCATTATTACTTCGTTTTTTAGGTCTTTGAAGTGTTTGTCGCCTGTGACTATTTTTGCTTTGGCTTTTCGGGCTGTGGCTAGGATTATGGAGTCCGCTAATCCCCATCCTTTAACTTTTCTTTTTCTTTCGATATCGATTTCCCCTGCATATTCAGCTATGTCTCTTGTTAGATTTACTATGATTGTTGATGTTTTAATAAATTCTAGGCGAAGTTTTCTTCCCTCCATTGTTTCTCTTCCCTCCTCAACTTCTTTAAGTAGCTTTCTGCTTAGCTCTGCAATTACTATTGTTGGTGTGGCTGAATTTTCTTTTTCAATATATCTTCTAGTCTTTGCACCTGCATCTGTGCCTCTGAAATATTCTATCCATGCATAAGAATCTATAATATAATCATAGCTCATGGAACTCGGCTTCCTCCTCTTTTTTAAAAGGCTTCAGCTTAGGATTAGAGCCGAACAATGAGATGGGGAGATTTAGTTTTTCGGCGATGATTTTTCTCAGTAATTCATCATAACTTCTAGCTGATAACTTTTCCTTCAATATATTCAGTAGCTGTAGAGTTTTTTTACTAACTTGAATAGTAGTACTCATAATATGAGATATAATTATAATTATATATAAATATAATCTTCTATAAATCTACAAGAAATGATCATCTTAAGCCTATGGTGTTGATTACATTAAATTCTGAATCTTTCCAAAAGGGAAAATATAACATGTCATTGCTGTAGATTTTGGTCGAATCGTTAATGTTTTCAATTTGAAAATTATTTTAAATGTTTATTTTAAATTTGGTTTAGAATTTTGCGTTGGGGTTTGAGGTTTGTCGGCTGTGAAATCTCAAGGTGGAGGGGAGAAGCTTTCCATAATTTTTAGGCTTCGCTCCGAATTTTCATTTATTAGGGGAAATTTTCTGCTTTTATTGTTAAGTTGGATTATTATCGATTTCTTCGATGAGCTGTCTAGAACTTATTCACCTCTCTTCATTAAGGCTCTAGGTGGATCTGCATTTATAATTGGATTGATAGGTTCAGCGAATAGGATAGCGTCGGCGTTGGTTCAGTTTCCTGGAGGATATTTGGCTGATAAGTATGGGAGGAAGAGGCTTATAACTTGGATGACTCTTATGCTTGGATGCTCACATATTTTATATGTAATTGCACCTGATTGGAGGATGATACTTTTAGCTTCAATTATTTCAGGTTTTTGCAGCATATATGGTCCCGCACTTGATGCTATAACTATGGATTCGCTTCCAAAAGAGAGGCGTGGAATGGGCTTCTCAATTATAAATTTGATTACAAGTGTTTCTACGACACCTTCACCTTTGATTGCAGGATACTTATATTTGAAGTTGGGACTTGTTCCAAGTGTTAGATTGGCATATTTCCTTTTCTTTATAGCTTTAACTGTGGCTGGAATTTTAAGGTTAAAGTTGAGGGAGACTGTTGAAGGCAGTGGGAGAATTGTGTTAAGTGAATTGTTGAATAGTTATCCTAGGGCTGTTATAGATTCATTGAGGGTTTGGAGAACTGTTCCAAAATCCGCATTCTTCCTATTCATATCTGAAGTTTTGATGAGCTTTTCCTTTTCAATGCTTGATCCAATTCTCCTATTATATTTGGTTGATGATCTCGGAATTACACCTTCACAGTGGTCTTACATTTTAACTGTAATCTCGATTTCCATGATTATGCTTGCCATTCCAAGTGGAAAGATAATTGATAGGATTGGGAAGAAGATTCCCCTAATCTTCTCGAATATGCTTGTAGCTGTAATTTTACCTTTAATTATATATGGAAATTTCACATTGCTGTTGGCTGCTGCACCCTTCTTCAGCTTATCAAATCTTCTAGCATATGCTGCCAGTTCATCCCTTTTTGCAGATTTAACTCCAAGGGAGAAGAGGGGTAAGATTTCTGGTTCGAGAAATTTCTTCGGATCTATGGCAAGTTCTGCTGGACAATTTATGGGTGGATTAATATATGATAAAATTTCACATAAATCCCCATTTATAATGCAATATATTTTAATAGTTCCGATAATATTTTTAATTTTTAGATGGGTGGTTGAGCCTGAAGTTAAGGAGGATTAATTATTATTTGAAGTTTAATAGGCAGGGAATTTTGATAAGGCTGCATGGAGGATATAAGGTTAAATCTGAAGATAAATCCATAAAGAACATATTGGGAGAATATTGGAATATCAGGTTGAAATGCAACTTCAAATTGAAACTCCAACTCTGAGAATAGAGATCAGAAGAATTTAATCGTTAACATTGAAACTCATAATATTTTAAAGTAAAAAATTGGGGAAGTTTACGTTTCTGCCTTTCTCACATGATCATAGATTATGGCGGCCACTAGCATTATCACTGCTAAAACCACTACATATTGAGCTGGATATGTGAAGTATAGGAAGCGGAGTCTTCCAATGAACAGTGAAACTCTGGACATTATGGTCACTCCGAATGATGATCCGAATGCAGCCATAAGGAAGTATCTGCCCAGTTTAGAAATATGCTGCATTGGACCTTTATGCTCCATTGTTGCATAAAAGTATAGTAGGGCTGATATTACACCTATAGCTCTTATTGCTCCGTCGAAGGGGGTTAAAATGCTCAGAGAAACATTTGAAATTGTGTCCGTTATACGTCTTATCAGCTGCGTCTTTATTCCCCTCGCAATATATACACCTATTCCTGAACCTATCACTATAGCTGTTGGATAACGGTAGAGCCAGAAATATTTCTTTGTAAAGAAGAAAACGTACATTAAACCTATAAGTATGGTTATAAGCCAATAGTATTCGCCTTTATCGAGATGTGGATGTAAAAGTCTCCATGCAGACTCTATACTTATAAGTGCTGAATATCCGGCTGCAGCTCCAACATAGGCATGTTCAGCTATTCTAAAGAAAATGTTCTCCCTATATAGATAGCTGTAGAGTCCTAAAGTCATGGCAGCAGCAGCTAAAACTATTAAAATATTGAAGTCGAACATTTCAGAAACCTCCAATCCTCCTTTTACTTACAAAGTAGCCGATATTTCCAATTATTATCATTATTATTATCGCTAGATGAGCCAGTGACTGGGCATCCATTCCAGCCACAGCCGATCCAGGTTTACCTACGAGAACTTCATATTCAGCTGAACCTCTTAAACCTGTCAGGAAACCTATCACTTGCTGAGGATAATATGGGTAGATTCTGCTTACAAGCACTGCGCCAACACCTCCAGCCACTGGACATCCATATGGATCATTAACTTGCCTTACAACCCAATCCACATTTGAATTGCCAAAGTAGATTGCAAGACTCCAATCCTTAGCTGTACCGGTTGGAAGATCTTTAAAGAATTCCATGGATTTCAAGCTGTTTCCATATGCATCTGTAGTTGTATAGAAGATGTTGGCTGCAAGAGCACTTAACCCGATCTCATATTGAGGAATGAAACCTAAATTGACGTAGAGCTTTCCATAATCCGGATGATCTTTAGATGCTCCAAGCACATCTATCATGCATTGCTCAATGAATGGGACTGCTTCAGTTCTAGATGCAAAGAAGAGCACTCTTAAATCTTTCTCAACACAGTGTCTGAATATTGCAACCATTCCAGGTTGACATTCAGTGGCTGCTGCCGGCCCTTGATCAGCAATCATAACCACTATGCTTCTTGGAGGAAGATGATCGATGAAATCATATAGTAGCATGGTTTCTTCACTTATGCTTCCCAGTGGAAGTCCAAGAGGTTTCAATATGGGAATGCTGACCACAATCCATACCAGCAGATAAATATATCTAACATCGATCTCCTGCAGTTTCTCCCATAGACTAGTAGATTTCTCACTCTGCTGCACGGCCCATCCACCCCCTCTCATATCCAAGCATCATCCTCACATAGAGAGCTATAGATGCCAGAATGGCCGACAGAATGATAACCGTTACTCCAGCCCTATTGGGAACGTTAAGTATCCAATCTGAGAGAATTGGGAAACCGCTCCAAATCGATTCCCCTATAGGAGCCTTAGCCAACATTACTATTATACCGGCCACCAACAGTATTGTAGCCTCCACACTTCTAGCTCTGAAAGCTCTATAGGCTGCTGAAGCTATGAAGAATGCTAATATAGCATAGATTGTAGAATCTCCGGGGGAAACTATTCCGTTAAAGACTCCTTGAACGAAGGGTTCAATAGTTGGTGAAACACCGCCCATGGAGAACTGCCAGAGTCCCCAAACCAGCGGAATCCAAAGGGAGATTAGGAGCACAGTACTCTCAATTATGGTTCTTCTCCTTTGAAGCCTTCTAGTATGAAGCCTTGTAAGCAATGTGACTGAAAGTATCAATGCAAATGTTCCAATGATGGAGGCAGCACTCCTCATAGAATCGGCATAACTGTTTAAAGTAGGTTCCTCTATCAAAGTGTCTGCAGCCTGAAATAGTGCTGTAAAGGTTAATAATAGGATGGGAATATCTCTTTTAATTACACGTGACATTTAAAACACCTCACATGTTAAGCCAGAGATAGAAATCCTTAAAACCTACAGCATACAGTATGGATCCTATCACTATTAATGCCACAGTAATTAATCTGATTAAATCTTGACCAAAAATCGTTCCCACCTGTTCAGGGATCTGTGAAATGTAGGCGCCTGCAATTATAAGCTCCTCACTGATCAACGTATAGTCGCAGGTAGTTACGAAGAAGGGTATCTGATAGGAATTAGTGGTTCCAGCGATCTGGATGGCTCCGGCTCTAAAGCCTGCTTCAGCGAAAATTAAAGATTCAGCGGCGAAGTAGCCTAGAAGAAGATTTGCAGCAACCTTCTCCCTCATAATTATACCCATAACTCCTGTGGCAAATGAGAATTGTCTACCTGAAAGCCATCGTATATCTTCAGGTTTAAAATTCTCCGGTTTACCTGCAGCCATACAGGCTTCTTTAACTAGATCCATAACTACTGGCTGAACGTTCGGAACACTAAAAGTCACTATAAGTCGAGTATCATACTCAGCGCATTTCCTCGCCACATAGCTTAATATGCTCAATCCAGCTATAACTTGAACGTTCGACACGCTTCCCAATCCAACCGTATAGTGGACAGGTCTTCCCAGCTCAGTGGCCCTGCCTACAGCTTCATCTATGGCATCTATAGCTGGAAGCCTACGGATCTTCGGCTTTATAACACCCTTCCTAGTCAAGTATATTGAAAGCCCTATGATAGCCATGCATGAAATGAACAGTATGAAAGGCATCATGTAACCCTCTTTTATCGCCATTTCTCCACAAATTGGAGGCAACGGCATCACCCATCACCAAGTATACTTCGAAAAATATTGGTGGAAAATTTATAATTGAAAATTAATTTAAAATTTTCCATTTAAAGTTTCACATTTAATCCAATTGTAGGTTTAAAGTTTACCTAACGATAAAGTTATTTTGAAATCAAAATATTAAAATTGGAATGTAAAGGTGAACTTCAATGATAAAGCTATGTTCATTCGATGTGTGGAATACATTGCTGAATTTAAATTTAATGTTAAAATTGTTCGGCAAATCGCTTTCAGAACTAACTGGTAAAAGCTTTGAAAACATTTCGGAAGAGATAATGAGGGTTAGAAGGGATATTAAGAGGCTTAGAGGGGAATGTAAAATTTCAGCTGAAAATATATTAGACTATTCTCAGAAACTGCTAGCCGAGAAGTTGCAGATAGATTCAGAATTGGTTAAAAGGGCAACTGCCAAAGCAGTTTTAAAAATGGATAAAAACATAGTGTTCGAAGAAACTTTAAATGTGCTTCGAAAACTAAGAGAAGAAAATTTAAGAATAATAATTATTGGAAATGTTATGTTCTGGCCATCTCCATATACAAGGCTAATACTTGAAAGATTTCACGTAGCAGACTACATAGATAAACAGTTTTATTCTGACGAGTTGAAAGCATATAAGCCGATGAAGGAAATCTTCCTTAAACCCTTAAAATACTTCTCCATAAAACCCATAGAGGCGATACATGTAGGGGACACTAGAGAAGAAGACTATATTGGAGCTCTCAATGCAGGATTATATGCTGCATGGATAAATCCGCATGGAAGATTCAAGAAAGCAAATGAGAAGGGATATGTAATCGCAAGTTTGGAAAATGTTCCGGAAATTTTGAAAGAGATAAATAAAATGTCAAGCTATCCCTAGTAATGTCTGAATTAAAGTAGAATCTATTTAAAACCTAGGAAGAATTGTATAAGTTTCAGTCTATTTACATTACTTTTAAATTTAGAATTAAAGTGGTAACTGTATCTGGACATGAATATCCGAAGAAGATGGTTCGGCCTTAATGTAAAAGTTAACTTTAAATTTAATTTTCAGCATGTTAATCCATTTGGATTATGATTAGACCATTTGAAACGACAGTTTAAAAGATTTATATTGTAATTTTAAAGTGAAGTTTAACCTGTTTGGAGTAGGTTTAATTGAGATTTAAAAATAGATTTCTAGTTTACCCTGTAATCCTTTTGTTCATACTTGTAGTTAGCGGTGTGGCATATTCTCATTGGAATGATAGGATAGATATTAAGGGGAAAATGGTTACAGGTGAATGGAGAGTTTGCATAAAGATTAGGAAGAGCTTGGAAGGTTCATTTACAGATCCATGGACAGGTGAAGATTTATCGACTCCAACCGATTTAATAGCAATTGCAAGTTTAAATTTTACAACTAAATTTAAGCTTACCATATATGTGAAGAATTGTGGAAGCAAAGTTTTAACAGATGTTTTTGTTAGGGATCGAATCCAATTGAATCTTGCACCTTTAAATTCAACTCCAAGTAAGGGTAGTGTTTCGTGGCGTGAGTGGAAGCCTCATGGAAGACCCGGTGAATTTGCATTCAATTATTTAACTTGGATTATTGGTAGACTTAACCCTGGAGAGGAAGCTACACTTGTAATTTGGATTGGAACACTTAGAAATCCTAGAGGTAAATATGAGCCTACAAGTGGGGATGATTGTTGCTGTATGTGTTGGCAATGCTTAGAGATAAATAGGGGAGCCATGGTGACCGCTACATCGCCATATGGAATTCTCTTCGCGGTTACCGGTAGGATTGACATTCGCATAGTTGATGATGGAACTCCTGGAAATGGAATAGGTAGAATAGCGACTACTCTTCCATATGTGACGTGTTGGGCTGTGGATGAAAATCCTTCATAGCTTTATGGATGCTTGTTTCCGATGCCTTCCGGAAAATCTCTTCTTATTTGGTTGAAGAATTCGCTCATTCCACCATACATTTCATATAGTTTTTTACATGGAAATTCATGGCAATATGTGCATAGTCTTAAACCTTTCTCTTCTGCGCAATCTCTTATTGTGCATTTATCTCTGGTGAAGCAGCCTTCGCATTTAAAATTCTCGGTTCCTACAATATAGTATGGACACCAACCGCAATATAATCCGCAAGGTGCAATTAATTTTTCATTCAATTCCATCAGTTAAAACCTCTAAAATATTCATACAATTATTAAATAATAATTTAACTGTATAGGCAATATTTATTTCGATGAAAATGTTATAATATTTTGGTGATGTTAATGTTGTCTAAGATGCCTATAGATTTAAGCAAGGTTGGAAGAGAAGATTTAGATAAGGAGATTTTAAGGGTTGGATTGATTGCGGAACTGGATGCCATAAATCTCTATGAACAGATGGCAAATATGGCTGGAAATGAGAATGTTAGAAAAATTTTGTTAGATATTGCCAGAGAGGAGAAAACACATGTCGGAGAATTTCTTGCACTTCTACTTAAATTGGATAGTGAAGCAGTGAAGGAACTTGAGAAGGGAAAAGAGGAGATAGAGGAGTTAACTGAAAAATAAATCTATTCATTTTTGTTGAAGGCTGGTTTAAATCTTCTAGCTTTCTCCAAATAATTTTTTGTATCCTCTTCGATCCAGATTTTCGGGTTAATTTTCTTTATGCTTCCATCAGCATTTCTCAGAATAACCTCCACTATTCCAGCATTAATTATTGCTCTTCTACATCTTTCACAGGGCATGGCTTCAGTATATTTACCTGTTTTAACTTCTTTTCCAACCAGGTATAGTTTTCCTCCAAGTATACTTGCACCGAGCCTTGCAGCATTTATTATAGCGTTTTCCTCGGCGTGGACGGCTGGACAATACTCGTATCCATGTCCCTTCGGGGCGTTGATTAACTCTCTTAGGCAGAATCCGAATTCATCGCAGTTTTTTACACCTCTAGCTGGACCATTATAGCCGGTTGAAACTATGGCGTCATTTTTAACAATGATTGCACCATATTTTCTTAGGAGACATGTGGATCTCTGCAGGACTGCTTCAGCTATTCTCAGATAATATTCGTCTTTGTTCGGCCTTTTCTCCATATTGAACACTCCAACCAAGATATTACA
>QMRB01000041.1 GCA_003649185.1 Thermoproteota archaeon
CACTCATTGGTAGAGGAGAAATACTTAGATGAAATCTTAAAAGTTTACCTGAAATTTTTCCATCAAGATGAAATTATAGTTTCAAAGGTGGATGAACTTGGCCCAAGATATCTTTAAACATGTATTCTCCACGGCGAGGTGAACAGTATTCGATGCAACTTGAAATTGAAGGGTGAAACAGTTCTTCTCGTAGAGGGAGAGGGAAAAATAACTGTAAAGTCCGGTAGAGTGGAGATTTTCGGAGGAATCTTTCAAGGCGATTTTGAAATAAATCTTCAACCCTACAAGCTTATCCCCATAAGAATTCTTGAGAAAGCTGAATTGAAATTAAATGTTAAAAGCTACAAGCTTATTAATCAAAATACGATTCCCAACGAATGGCTTAAACTTGCAAACTATATTGAAGAGAATGATAAAAGAATTGTAATGGTTGTGGGAGGAGTAGATGTAGGGAAGACGAGTTTAATCACATATCTTGGAAACAGGCTTCTTCAACATGGATTGAAAGTGGCGATTATAGATGCTGATGTAGGGCAGAACGAGATAGGTCCACCAGCATCCATAGCGTTAGGAATCCCCTTACAGCCGATGCCATCTTTAAATTCAGCCAAATTCATAGATGCAAAATTTATAGGTTTAACTTCTCCAATTAAAAGGTCAAATCTTGTAATTGAAGGGTTAACGGCTCTCATAAATAGAGCTGAAAATTTGAATTTTCAACGCCTCCTAATAAATACAACGGGCTGGATTGAAAATGGAGGATTAAAATTTAAGATGGAAAAGATCTCTTCAATCAAACCGGATCTGATAGTGGCATTAAAATTTAAAGATGAACTTGCAGAGCTTCTTGAATGGGCTGAAGGAAAATTCGAGGTTGCAGAGGTTCCATGTCCACCCATAATTAGAAGGAGGCGGAGAATTGAAAGGAAACGTATAAGGGAATATAATTATCGACGATGGTTTAAAGGGGCAAAGCTGACTGAAATTCCATGGAGCAGTCTCAACTCGATAACACCAAACCTATTTATGGGAATTCCCCTAAAAGAGGGGGAGACGAAATGCTTGGAAGAATCTTTAAAATCTAAAGTTGTATATGCGGTTAGAAGGAGCGGAGAAATCACAGCCTTCACATATAAAAATCCGCTTATAGAGAAGGCTGAATGGAAGCTGAAGGAGAATTTAAAAGCAGAATCCATAAAAGTTTACCGGCTGAACATCTTCACCTATCTTCTAGTAGGCTTCCACAATGTTGAAGGATCATTTAAAGGTTTAGGAATAATTGTAAACGTAGATTTCAAAAATAGACTTTTCCAAACATATACAAATGTGAATTTTCCAGGAGAAACCCTATCGATGATTCTGGGAGAGTTGAAGATAAATCCTTTAAACTTCAAGGAGCTTGGATGGATAAATCTACAATAAAAATATATCATGTTTAAACTTTAATCTTCCTGATGATCAAAATGATGGGTTTGAAGAATCCTGAAGGATATCGATTCACATTCTTCATCTCCTTCGACTTCGACTCTGAAAGCGCAGAGATCTGGAATAAAGTTGAAGACTATGTGAAGTTGACGAGGGGAAAGATGGGAGTTGAAATCATACCATGCCTTCTAGATCTCCTCGAAGATCTCAATTTAAAAGTAACCTTCTTCACTCCAAGCTGGGTTGTAGAGAAATATTCAAGCCAAGTTAAAGAGATTGTTGAAGCTGGATGTGAAGTAGCTGCACATGGCTATCTCCACGAAAAACTTTCAAAGCTTAACCATTACGAGGAGGCTTCAATCTTCGAGAAGACTGAGAGAATCTTCTCGAACATTTTGGGATTTAAACCGTTGGGTTTCAGAGCTCCCTACTGGAATATGAGTAAGAGAACTCTAAAATTTCTCTCCAACCATGAATATTTATATGACAGTAGCTTGATGAATTCCCCTAAACCGTATATATTAAGTTTAAGTGAAGATTCAGGGATGCTTGTAGAGCTCCCGGTAAACTGGTATTGGGATGACTGGCCACACTATGAGACTCTTAAAAGATCTGCAAAAATGTTCAGGGAAATAGTTTTAGAGGAGATTCAAGCAGCAGCAGAGATAAATGGATATGTAAGTTTAACCCTGCATCCCCAAGTGGAATCCACACCTTCAAGGATTAAAATTTTAAAGGAAATATTGGAGGAAGCCTTAAAACTTGAAGCTTGGATTCCCCTTGGAAGAGAACTGGCCGAATGGATTTTAAAGATTACTTCTCCAAGTGGAAAATGAATTTAAACTTTTAAGTGGATATGGAGTTGGTAGGAGATGTCGACTCAACGATTATATCTGGAAGACCCCTATCTCAAATCGTTTGAAGCAGAAATAATGAATATTAAATTTGAAGATTCAAAGGCATATGTGATATTGGATAGAACGGCATTCTATCCTACAGGTGGAGGTCAACCGAACGATACAGGCAGATTGGAGGCTGAAAATGCAGTTTTAACCGTTACCAACGTCTTTGAAGATGATGCTGGAAATGTAGTTCATGAAGGACTGCTCAGCGGAGCGCTCCATATAGGAGACTATGTTAAGGGCTTCATAAACTGGGAGAGACGTCACAGACTTATGAGAATGCATACAGCTGCACATATATTGATAAAGGCTGTTAGAATTTTCTTCAACATGCCGGTTAAATGTGTAAGTGCAAGTAAAGATTTAGATAAAAGCCGTCTAGACTTTCAAGCTCCAATAAGAAGGGAGATGCTTCCCCAAATAGAGGGGATTGCTAATAAAATTGTTGATGAAAATAGAAGAATAATAGTTAAATATTTGGAGCCTAATGAGGCTGAAATATACCTTAAAAAATATGATGAATCATTAAATCTTTACATGAGGAAGCATGAACTTACAGGAAAGGTTAGAATAGTGGAGATTGAAAATCTATATGGTGTGCCATGTGGAGGAACCCATGTTAAAAGTACTGGTGAAGTGGGTTCGATAAAGCTTTTAAAAAGGATGAGTAAGGGGAAAGGGATAGTCAGAGTTGAATATACAGTTGAACCCTAAATTCAACATTTCATCTTCAAATATTTCAATGCATAATGAATTTCAGGAGAATAATATTTAGTTTTTAAATTTCTTTTCCAAAACCTTCTCTTAACAGTTTCCAAATCAATTTCCAAAGGATTTAAAATGTCAGATGCAAATGTAAAGCTCCACCTATTATTGAATGATGGAACATAGACTGCATAGAAGTCGGATACTCTGAAAATCTTCTTAAGATCGCTGATGATCTTTAACCTTGCATTTGGGTGCTGCTCAACTCCAAGGGACTGCGTTACGAAGATTCCTCCACTATTCAGAATCTCCTTCACCTTTCTGTAAAACTCTAATTGATATAGCGGTGTGGATGGGCCGATGTCATCAGTCACATCCATAAATATAACATCAAATATTTCATCAGTTTTTTCAACGAATTCAGCCCCATCACCTATAATTATCCTGCTTCTAGGATCCTTAAAGGCTCCCTGAGGAATCGATGGAAGATATTTCTCTACAACTTCTATAACCTCTCCATCTATCTCCACCAGTACAGCCTCCTCCACCATTCTATGCTTCAAAACCTCCCTTAACAATCCTCCATCACCGCCGCCTATTATTAGAATCTTCCTTGGATTTGGATGTGAAATCAATATTGGATGGGCGAAGATCTCATGGTAAATATATTCATCTCTATCTGAAACTTGGGTGGAGTGATCCAGAATTAGAACTCTACCATAATCATATGTGTCTATGATCTCTATTAGCTGATATTTGGATTTATGGCTGTAAACTATGTTCTCCACTTTCACCATGTGATAGGAGTTCGGCGTTATAGGTTCAACATAGAATTTTTCCCCATCAATAATGTTTAAACCGATCTTCACGTTCATTTCCGCCCATAAATACATTATTATAAAATATAACTATTATCATGGTGAAGGGTAGAGTTATATTGCTAGAATCCAATATTAAAGTTGAAATGTTAAACCAAATACTTAGAGGTGGAGATGAAGAATCACTTTTAATGGGTGACATTATAAGAGTGCTATCTTTAGGTTTTGGAAGACTATGGCTGAGCGAACTGATACTGGAGTTGAAGGGTTTCAGGTTAAGCCTAAACGAGAAGGTTGAACTTGAAGAGAGAAAAATTTCAAAGGCCGTGGAAAAATTGGAGAAAATGAACATAGTGAAGGTTGAATCAAGATTGAAGAGCAGATTGAATGCTTCAAGCATGCCTGACAAGCTTATATCGCTCAACGATTATAGAAGAATTCTTGAAAACTTGAAGAATGATCAGAGATATAATGAATATGTTAAGTTGAGGGATGAAATCTTCGGGAAGCATTAAGGGAATGGGATGAAAATTAAATATACCCGTAAATATACGTATATTTACGGGTATATGCGTATGGCGAAGGAAAGGACAAAGCTAACCATAACCATTAACAGGGAATTGCTGGAGAATGTTAAGGAGAAAGCGCATAAAAAGGGTTTAACACTTTCAAAGCTCATAGAAAACTTCCTAGACTTCTATGTCAATCCAAAACTTTACTGCTTCAAATGTGGAAGAGATTTCAGAGCCGGGGAGACTGAGATCTGTTCGAAATGTGGATGGCTTATCTGCCCTCACTGTGGAGCATGCAGATGTAATCTTTCAGACGATGTTGCCTCAGCAGTCTATCATATGCGCCGAGTATATGAGGATCTTCTAATTGGAAAGGTGAAATAATGAAGTATTCAAAATTTAAACCATCATCTAAAAATTTAACTTTAATGGCTCTACTTTCAGCTCTATATGCCTCACTCACCTTAATTCCAATCTCCCCATTCATCGGAGGCCCATCCCTTCTAAGCCTAAACCTGATAATTATACCGGTACTAGCATATTTTCTAAATCCCCTTGAAGCTTTCATCTCCTCTATTATAGGTGGATTAGCCTCCATGTGGCTTCCATCAGCTCTATCTGGCGTCTTCGGCCCCTTCGCAATTCTGCTTCCCATCTGCGGATCCACCCTTGGAAGCCTATATAAATATGGGGTTGGAAGAATCATAGTTGCATTTTACCTCTTCATCTGCATAATTGGATATTTAGCCCGTGTCCCCCAATTTCCATATTGGATTCTTCCACATAGCATAGCCCTCCTCCTCTGCATTTTCTCAATGTTGAAAGAGTTGAAAAGACGTTTAAGCTTCTTCCTGAACGCTTACATAGCCACGATGTGTGAACAGTCGATTATGATGATTCTGGCTTCATATCTTCTAAGCCTACCTGCAGAGATCTTTGCAATAGCATTTCCATTAATGATCTATGAGCGGCTTGCGGCAACCATAGGCGGCTTCATATTGATCTCAATCTTCAAAGGGATAATGAAGCTTCAGCTTTCATAAAGTTGTAATCTGAAATTTAAACCTCACTTCTAATTCCCAGAATATCCTCCTCCAATATTTTAAATGCTCTGCCAGCTTCACTTCTATCCACAATTAATATTGTATCTTCATAGCAGCTGACCATCTGAGTTATATTTATCCCATTTCTCGCCAATTGAGAAGTAATGTATGCCATAAATCCGGGAGTGTTTAAAACTTGGCTTGGACTCTTAATTATAATTGCAGATTGATTTTTAATATGTGAAAGTATATTTTCGCATCCAATCTCCTCCACCATCTCCTCTGTCATAGTTCTATCGAAGATTAGGGTGAAAGTTTTTGTTCCCTGAGTTAACTGGAAGAATCTCGATTTATCTGCAATTCCCATAATTCTGTCAAGCTTATATGTAATTCTCTCCTGTCTAACAGTCATAATGGAAATGTCTCCCTTCAATTCCAAGATGCTTCTCTCCATAATGCTTCTAATCTTATTCTCAAGATTTTTCTCATCTCTTCTAAGCTTCTCTGAAAATCTTATAAGCGCCATTTTTATAGCTTCAGGTCGAATATTCCTCCTTCCAATAATTCTTTCAACTTCACCTTTAATTTTAGAGGCGAGGGCTGAGTAATTTACAATTTCCATTTTAATAGAATCCAGTATGCATGGATGATTATATAATACTTTTCTGACAGCTTTCGAAATGGAAATGTTTCTTTCCAATTTCCTGTTCACCTAGATTTTCCAAATTTAACCATTGAATATTCTTAGTATTAAAATGGTGTTTATGAATTTTTTCCCTCCAACTTTTCCCTATACTTCTTCTCCAACTCCTCTTCAATCCTCTTCCTCTCAGTTTCCATGATCTCTTCAACCATTGAGAGGGCTTGTCTCTGAGCCTCTTCAAAAGCCTTAGTCTTCATTTTCTCCCTCATTATACCATAAGTTAGGAATACTCCAAGCGAGAAGGATATTGCAGCCAATATTATCTCTGCTCCCCAATCAACCATGCATACACCTCTAAACTATAGGTTTCAACCACTACTATCAAAAATATTATTTTAATGTTTTCCGTTCTATTCAGGTATTATTGCAAGCATCTTCAACTCTTCTCTACCAGTATTTCGGATACTCTGTCTAACTTTCGGGGGAATTATAAGTATGCTTCCAGCTTCAATTTTCAATTCTCCATTCTCAAATTCAACTACACCTTCCCCCTCCAATACATAGATAACTTCACCTTTAGGATGGCTGTGAGGTTTAACTTTATCCTTCACAATTACATATCTGACGATTAACGGTATACCGTACTCTCCAATATTTATGCTTCTCCTCCGCCCATAATGTGTATTCTCCCATTCAATCTTATCCAATCTCACCACGGACATGGAGTTTCATCTCCCATTCAATATGAAATTGAAATGATTTAATTCTATCTGAAATTTGAAGGGGTAAATTGAATTTTCATTAAAGTTTTCCAGAAAATATTTCTTCAACTTCAATGATGCTTAAAGGTTTAACGTATATTCTTAAATCGCCTATTACACCATGAAAGTATAGGAAGCTTTCAGTTATATGGCGGCTTGTCCCATCATAATCCAAAGTAAAATTTTCCGTCCAGAAATATCGGAGAAGAAAAGCCTCATCCACCTATTGTCGAAATTGCAGCGTTCACCCTTCAATTCCATTCAGATAGGCAGTATTACCATTGGGATTGCCGACCACTACTAGATGATGCTAAGCGTCCAGTTTAAGGTTGAATCCACTGTCAAAGCATAGTGTCGGCCTAAAATCATTTAGAATTCAAGTAACATAGAGCCTTCTATTTCCAAGCTTTACATGTTCAATCTCAACTATGAATAAATGATCTTCACCTTTAAATTTCAAAGTAATCTCTTGTAAAATGGATTAACATTTTAAAATAAGGGATTTCATGGAAAAGCATTTTAAAGATTGGAAAGCTGAGATGATGATTTAACAGCAATGTTATAAGTGACTCTTAAATTAAAGATAAATATGAATTTCAATGATTATGAAACATCCATTTCAAAGTTGAAATTGAAGGTTGAACAGTTCATGGAGGAGAGGAAGTGGAGGAGATTTCATCAACCGAAGAATCTGGCAGAATCCATATGTATAGAGTCCGCTGAACTCATGGAGCTTTTCCAATGGATGGGCAATGATGAATCATACAGATGGGCTGTTAAACCTGGAAATAGAGTTAAAGTTGAAGAGGAGTTGGCTGATATTCTAATATATATTTTAAGTTTAGCGAATATTTTGAAAATAGATTTAACATCAGCAACTTTGAGGAAGCTTGAAAAGGACAGGGAGAAGTATCCTATAGATGAAATTTAAAGTGAAGATGCCGCTTTCTCCAACACTTTACTAACATATCTGCTTAGAATTTCAGGGATTCCTTCAACCTTAACCTCCAAGAATCCCTTAACTATCAGGGATGTAGCCTCCTCCCTGCTTAACCCCCTACTCATAAGATAGAAGATTTCGTCTTCCTCAATTCTCCCTATAGCAGCCTCATGAGTTAACTCTACATCTCTAGCTTTAGCCACCAATTCCGGAATGGCAGTTATAGATGCTTCATTGGAAATTAACAGTCCCTGACATTCAGTATGCCCCTTAACATTATTAACCAACCCCTTCAATCTACCTCTAGCAATTATGCTTGAATTATCCTTAGCTAAATTTCTAGATGAAACTTCACCTCTACAGTTTTCAGCTTCAAATATTATTTCACCTCCCACATCGATCATCGCTGAACCTTTCCCCACAATGGTAGAGATGAGTGATGCTGTTGAATTGGAACCTGAAAGTCTAACTTTCGGAAAGGTTTGGAGGCTGCTGATCTCCCCGACATTAACATAGTGGCTTATAAATTTACCTTCCTCTTCAACTATAACTCCGGTTCTAGGCCTCACATGTGTAGCTTTATTCCAGCTGTGAATCATGGTGAATGTGACTGTAGCTTTTCTACCAATATAAAATTCTGATATTCCCGTGTGAAGCCCAAAGCTTTCAGGTGCAACTGTACATCCTGTAACCACGTGGAGTCGAGACCCCTCCTCAGCTATAATGATGTTATGCGGAGTCTGAAGTTCTCTTCTACCTTTAACTATGAGGCATGCTTGAACAGGCATATCCACTTTAACATTTTTCTTAACTCTTATGACATATCCTTCTCCACCATATATAGCGGTTAAAGCAGTATATTTGTCTAGATCTGCTGGAACAGCATTCCAAAAATATTCTTTAAACCAGTCGAGTTGAACAGCTTCAGATAAACTTAAAACTTCAACTCCGGGATGACTGCTCCAACTATAAATGCTTTTCTGATCCACCTGAAGATAGCTTCCAATCCTCTTCTCCTCCTCCACATCTATTCCAACTTTTCTCAAAACTTTTTCAAGTTCCGGCGAAATCTCCTTTAAAGAGGATAATTCATTCATATTCGGTTCAACTGGAACATACTTCGATACATCTACATCTAATCCATATTTTGATCTCTTATTTAACGCTCTTCTAGCCTTCTCCAAAAATTCATCCTTCATTTTCTCACCCTGAAGCATTTCGGACATTTATCGAATCCATGCTCCATAATTCCCCTTAAAATTTCATAGGCTCTTCCATAGCAGATTATCTCCCCTTCCATGAGAACATAGGCTCTATCCACCATTAAATATTTGGAGATTGTGCCTAGATGGGTGACTATAAGTGCAGATCTCTTATGGGAAGCTTCAACCCTATTCTCCATTAAAAACTTGTTTAGA
>QMRB01000042.1 GCA_003649185.1 Thermoproteota archaeon
CACAAGTTTAGATCTTGAAAAAGTTGATGTTATCTGTCCAAACTGCTCCTATGAACGTATCAAAATAATCTCAAGTAAAGATGAAGATAAATTTCTAAGTGAAAAATGCCCTAAATGCGGTTCTCAACTATTATTAAAAAATAGAAAAAGCCTAATAGATGAACTGGTCGAAAAGGCAAAAGAGACTGGAACAAAAGTTGAATTGATCTCCACAGAGACTGAAGAGGGAGAGGAGCTGAGGAAATCATTTGGAGGAATAGTTGCAATATTAAGATATAAAAAACAGGAGTAGCTCATTTTAAACTTTTATATCCACTCTAATCTCAGGATAATCCCTTACAGTCCTCCCTAATCCTTCAGCTATGGATAAAACTCTAACCCTTCTCGCCTTGATGACTCTCCCTATTATTTCTAAATGCTCCTCAAGAAGCTTTTTCACATCCTCCGAAGCATATATTACAGCTTCCTCTACTGGTCTAGATAATGCAATTCTCCTCTCAGCCTTTATCCTTCTAAGCTCAGCTATAACTGCAATTATCATGTCGCCGACGGCTTCCAATTTTTCATTAATCCTACCCTCATCTACTTTAGGCCATGAAGATTTATGAATGCTCAGAAAACCCTTATCCTCAGCATAGATGTTTTGATAGATCTCCTCTACAATGTGCGGTGTAAATGGAGCTAAAAGCTGAAGAATCCTGAATAATGCTTCATAAAGGGTGTACTGAGCAGCTCTCTTACTCTCATCTTCCCCTCCATATAACCTATACTTTACAGCTTCAATGTAATGATCGCAGAAGACATGCCAGAAAAATCTCCTAATAGCATCCAATGCAACGTTAAATTGAAACTTGCTTAAAGCTTCATCTACTTTAAACGTCAATTTTTCAAGTTTGCTTAGAAGCCATTTATCTATCAGTTCAAGGCTTCCAGCACCACTTATCCCATCATAATTCTTAACATGTAAACTTACAAATCTAGATGCATTCCAAAGCTTCAATAGAAATCTCCAACCATAATCTACATCTTCCCATCTGAAGGGAATATCGGATCCCGTTCCTCCACCTGTCAAAGCCCATTGCCTTAAAGCGTCAGCTCCATATTTCTCTATTGCTTCATCAGCTCCAACATAATTTCCATATGATTTATGCATCATTCTCCCATCAGTCCCTCTAACCATTCCATTGATTAAGGCTGTCTTGAATTGCGGCATTCCGAAGAGCATAAGTCCCCTAACAATCAAATAATAATCCCAAGTTCTAATAATATCATAGCCATTTGGCTGCAGATCGGCCGGAAACAGCCTCTTGAACACTTCAGGCTTGTCAGGCCAACCAGCATGAACAGCACATGTAATAGAAGAATCCATCCAAGTGTCCATTACATCTCTCTCCCCTTCAAAATCTTCTCCGCCACATCTTGGGCATCGATTAATTCTCGGTCTATCTCTCCTAGGATCTACTGGAAGCCACTCTTCCTCCGCAACTATAATTTTACCGCACTTTTTACAATACCAAACCGGTATAGGTGTTGCAAAGATTCTCTGCCTAGATATAACCCAATCCCAATCTAAAGCTTTAACCCAATCTATAAGTCTCTTCTCAGCCCATTTTGGAATCCACTTAATTCTACCAGCCCAATTGACAACGTCCTCTGCAAGCTCTCTAGTTTTAATGAACCATTGCTCCTTAGCTAGAATCTCCACTGGCGTATGGCATCTCCAGCAGGTTCCAACGTTCTGTTTAATATGTTCTTCTCTAACTATATATCCCTCCTCCCTTAACTTTAACACAATCTTCTCCCTGCAATTCTCAATAGTTAACCCTTTAAATTCTCCAGCAGCATCGGTCATAACTCCTCTTTCATCAATCGCTTTGATTATTGGCAAGTTAAACTTTTTCTGCCATCTAACATCAGTTTTATCTCCAAAAGTACAGATCATAACTACTCCTGTACCGAAAGTTGGATCCACCTCTCTATCCGCATAGACTTTAACTTCTCTCTCAAATATTGGTGTAATCAAAACTTTCCCAATTAGGTCTCTGTATCTTTCATCATCTGGATTTACTAAAACTCCGACACATGCAGGTATAAGTTCAGGTCTAGTGGTTGCAACAATCACTTCTCCACTTCCACTTCTTCTAAACTTCACATAGTATAACTTAGTCTTCCTCTCAACATATTCCACCTCCGCTTCCGCAATTGCAGTTTCACATCTTGGACACCATAACACTGGATGCTCAGCCCTGTAAACTAGACCTTTACGATAGAGTATTATAAAGGATAGCTGCGTCCTCCTCCAATAATCGGGATCCATAGTCCTATATTCCAATGACCAATCTATGGAGTATCCCATCCTCCTCATAGTCTTCTTCATCTGCTCAATCCATTTCTCAGTGAGTTCAAAACATATTCTCCTAAACTTCTCGTAGTCAACCTCTCTCTTATTAACATTCATGGTTCTCTCAGCTCTAACCTCCGTGGGCAAACCATGGCAATCCCAACCCTGGGGAAAGTGAACATTATAACCTTTCATCCTCATATATCGTGCTACCGCATCGATATATGTCCAGTTAAGCGCATTCCCCATGTGGAATTCACCGCTAGGATATGGTGGAGGAGTGTCGATGGCATAGGTCGGCTTCTCAAAATCTTCCCAATCGAAACTATATATACTCCACTCTTCCCATTTACGTTGCCATTTAACCTCAACTTTTCTGAAATCATAGTCTCTTGGAAGTATCATTCTAGCCAAATCTAAAACCTCCAAAACAGTCTTGTAGCATTGAACAATTTGCCTTCTGAAGTTTTTGCAGAAAAGTTAAAATATACTTTAAGGCTTTCGCACTTGGCACATAGCCAACTCCCAAAACCCTATATGCAATATGCCTTAAAAGCGTTACGTACCTTAAATCTCGATGAAACACTTTTCTCAAAAAATGAAACATCCTTCCCGAAGAATCCCTTAATAGTCTAGAAAACCATTCTAATCTGGGATGCGAAATGAGAAGCAAAGCTGTAGCCACAATTCTAGTTTCAATCCTCTGGATAATAGCTTCACTAGCCACATTCTCAGTAACCTCAACAGCAGAAAATCCGGAGCAAAGAAAAATTTTAAAATCTATACAATTGATTGAAAAGACAGTTGAAAGGTTAAATAATTGGATTAAAGCGATAAAAGCCAATGAAACATTGATCAGCCAAATAGATGAAACTGCACTTAACAATATTCAAGTCCAATTAGAAAATATAAATCAGACACTTCAAAACTTAGAAAATAGTATACTCTCCGGCAATTACAATTATGATGACATAAAAATTGTTGTTGAACAGCTGTTTAACAATTTAAGAGCAACAGCCAGAGAACTTCAAGCCCTCCTACATGAGGCAAATATATCTCCGGGCAGAGTGATTCAAGCGAGAGGTCTCCTCATAGCCTACCAAAGAACACTTACCAGAACGAATGAACTATTATCTCTTGCAGAGAAGCTTCCATCCGAATGTGAGCAGAAAGATCAGATAATATCCAATCTCACAGAAGTTAAGAACATGCTAAATATAAGTGCAGCCATAGAAAACTTGAAGGCAGGCAAAATAAATGAGACCGCTAAAAACTTGGCAGATGCAAATAGAATTCTATCACAAGTCTACAAATTATTCAAAGAATGCGCCGAAAAACAAATCCAAAAGAGAGTTCTATTACATATGAAAATTATGGAGAAAATTATAGAGCAGCTTAGGCAAAGACTGCATTCACAGTTTATAGATCTATCTCAAACAATTCAAGAATGCATGAATGAGATTAAACAAGATCACTGGAAAATTGCACTCCACAAAATGATACAAGCAAGACACCAAATAGATGCTATAATAAAAGAGATGCATAAAGCTGCACATGGAAAACATACTCCCTAAACAATTTTTACTTTATTCTGTAACCCTACCTTCTCTATTTTCAGAATACCCTTACTCTCCATTCTCCTCAGCATTCTCCATAAAGTTGTTCTAGGTATCTCCGGAAACTTCTTTCTCAAAGCAGCCTCAAATACTTCTCCTCTTCTAACAATAAACTCTAATACCCGTCTTTCATCATCATTTAGATCAGGATGTCTCTTTAAAATGGAATTTATATCTCGACGATTCCTTTTCATCTTTAAAAGAGCAAATACACTTATAGAGAAGAGGATTATCGCTACTACAGTCACCAAATAATTTTCCCAATCCTTTTCTCCAGTCGATCCTGGTGTTGGTGAAGTAGATGGAATCTTTCCCATTAAAAAATAACTTATCTCCCATTCTCCCTTATCCACATAGAGCACTGTTCTATTTCCCTCTACACTTATATCCAAAGGCATATTGTTAATATAGATTATAACTGCGAATTCAGGTAATTTAACATAAGCATTATAATTTAAATTGAACTTAACGGTCCAAATCCCCTCACTCATATTTGTAAGCGCATAGGTATCGAATTCAACTTTCACATTCTTCGAACCTAAACTGTAAATAGTTAAATTATTATCCTTTATATCATAATCTATCAGGCTCTGCTCCTCATCCACAATTATCACATTATCTATCTTCGATGTGGGAATAGTTAAATTAAAGGCAGGATAAGTCTCATTGCAAGTTAAATCATAGACGAAGTGAATTAACCCGTCAACATAAATAGTCAACGTTAAACTATCAACTTTATAGGTATCCTCCCCCTTAACTTGACTGCTCAACCCAATTCTAATACTGAAAATAAGTATGAGCAGCACTATAAAAAATTTCAACTTATAGTTCACGTTCATTAAATCCCCTCCAATATTTTACTCTCCAATTTTAAAATAGTTTCTCCTGATGGTCAAATTGAATTTCCCTTCTAATTGCCAATTATATTTTGAAAGAGTATACGTAATGCTCAAAACCATTAAATAATGGAGAAACAACTTCATAAATAAGAACATTAAGAGTTCAATGGTGAAGTATTTGCGGAGAACATATATCCAAAAACTTTCATGCTCAGAATGCAGACAAGTCTTCAATCCGGACATTTGGATATTCAGATGCCCCCACTGCAATGCTCCACTCGAAATAATTTACGATTATGATTCTCTGAGGGAGAAAATTTCCAAATTACAATTCCAGCAGCGAGTCAACAATATTTGGCGTTACTTAGAACTGCTACCAGTTAAAAATCCTTCAAATATAATCTCCCTAAACGAGGGATGGACTCCCCTTATTAAATCCCAAAATCTCTCATCCATTTTAAAAGTTAAAAATTTATATTTGAAGGATGAAACTAGAAACCCGACATGGTCTTTTAAAGATAGAGGAACATCAGTAGGAGTTTCAAAGGCTCTGGAATTGAAAGCGAAAGCCGTATGTTGCGCTTCCACTGGAAATATGGGAGCATCCATGGCTGCCTACTCTGCAAAGGCAAAAATGCACTGCATAATACTGATCTCCAAAAATACTCCAATTGAAAAAATAGTGCAAATATTAATTCATGAACCAACAGTATTTCTCATCGAAGAACCATATCCAAAACTTTATAAACTGGTATACTGGCTCTCAAAAAATTACCCTATTTATCCAATACAGTCTGATACTCCACAGAGAATTGAAGGTCAAAAAACCATAGCATACGAGATCTGCGAGCAACTTGACTGGCAGCAACCAGACTATGTAATTGTACCAACAAGTAGCGGTGGAAATATAAGTGCCATATGGAAAGGCTTTAAAGAATTCTATCAGCTAGGCTTAATAAAAAGGCTGCCCAAAATGATATGTGTACAGAGTGAGGGTTGCGCACCAATAGTTGAGGCTTTTCTAAAAGGTGAATCAACTCCAAAACCATGGCCAAACTCCAATACAATAGCACATTCAATTTCAAATCCAAATCCAAATTTGGCGAGTGGTAAAAGAGTTTTAAAATTGCTTAGAGAGTCTGAAGGCTTAGCTCTAGCAGTCTCCGACGATGAAATTTTAAACGCACAGAAAATGCTGGCTTCAAAGGAGGGAATATTTGCAGAACCTGCAAGTGCAGCTTCAATAGCTGCATTGAAAAAATTAATAGATATGGGAGCAGTCGATAGGGATGAGAGAATAGTCTGCATAATAACTGGAAGTGGATTAAAGGACACTAAAAGTATAGTAAACACGTTGACTTCTCCCTTAAAGGTAAAAAATGCAATTCAATTTAAAACTCTAATTCAAAAATTTAATTTCAATTTCCTATAGTTTCATGGATAAGTAAATTGTTAAATCTCTTCTCCACTTAGATGGGTAACTGTTACTCTACATTAAAACTTATCTCTAGAAGATTCTTCCTCTTCCTAAACCTCACTTTTCTTATAGTTATTTCCCCTATTTCTCCTGTCCTCTTCGTATGAGGCTTATTACATGCATTTATATTCCATCCCTCAATAATTACTATCTTCAATTTTTTTACATGTTCTGGAATAGGAAATAAATCATACATTTCATCTCCGAACTTTTCTTCAGCCTTATCCCTTTCCATTTCAATGATCTCCACAGGAACATTCTCCTTAACTTTCATATTTGACAGTTCCTCTATTCTTTTAATCTCCTCCTGCGATGGTTTCCTATAGAATTGAACTGTTATTCTTCCATGATTTCCCTTCACATATGTGGCAGCAGTCCACTTTGCACCTAAAACCTTCCTTATCGCCCCCTTAACTACGTGGAGTGCAGTGTGTGTTTTAACTTCAACTTCGGAAAAATCATCCCACAATATTACCACTCCACCAAATTCTAAACTTCATCTTTGAATTAACTTATTCTTCTTCCAATATTAATATTAACGTTGAATATATAGCTATGTTGGATGATCAAATCTACATGATGAAGATAGGTATGATTTCGAGATGGAATGCTACATGCGGAGTTTCCGTTCACGCCGAACTATTAAGTAAAGAGTTAGTTAAAATGGGATATGACCTATGCGTATTTGCACCTACATTGAAAAGTGCAATGAAAGATTGGCATCACAAATTGATCAAAAAATTTGATGAACCCTGGGTGATCAGATGTTATGCTGAGCCTGATGAGAATAGCGCAGGCTGGATTAACTATAAAACTATCATTGAAGAAGAACCAGACATACTGATAATTCAATCCCACATTAAACTTCCCGTAAAAAGCATCTCTAAGCTAACCCATAAATTAAACTCTAAAATTATAGCCGTAGTCCACAACACTTGCAGAGAAGAGGTTTACTGGATGCTTAACGCCAAAATAGACGCCCTAGTAGTCTTCGATAAAAGATATTTAACTGAAGTTTTGAACGAGAAGATAAAGAGAAATAGACTGGTTAAAATCATTCCATATCCCTGTCCAAATTTTACTCCTCAAAGAAGGATTAGACCTCCATCCACTGAAGGTAAAATCCTATTTTTCAGCTTCGGCAGGCAACCTTCAAGGGAATATTCGGATTTTATTAAAGCATTAACGGCGCTACGAAACAGATATTCCTCTAACCTATTATACTGGATTGTAAGATCTAATGGTGAATTAAACGTAAAGTCAAGTTGGATCCTACAGTTCAAAGAGCGTCCCCCTCTTGAAAAACTTCTAAGCTACATTTCAGGATCTAATGTACATTTAATCCCAAAGGGAAGAACGGAAAAAGTAGTGGTCTCGTCAACTGTTTATCAAACCATAGTTGCCCCCACTCCAATTGTAACTCCAAATACGCGATATGTTGAAACCATACCGACCGATAACTTAGGTTTTGGAGCAATCGTAAAATATCATGATATAGAGGATCTCAAGAAAAAGTTAATAATGCTTATTGAAGACGAAACTGTTAAGAGAAAAATATTAGCTGAAGCTAGAGAATTTGCCTCTAAGAATAGTTCAACAAAAGTGGCGAGAAAATTTGTCGATTTGTTTAAACAATTGATTTAAATAATCTAAAGCTGACCGCTTTTAAGTATTTCCATACTAAATTATTTTGGTGGCAGCTATGAAAGAGAAAAAATATGACGGCTACAAATCTTACCAATACTTGGAGGAAAATATAGACTATAAATCCTACATTCTAGTGGAACAGGTTAAAAGAGTACCATCCAAAACAGTTCCACTAAGTAAAAGTGAAGAGGAAAGAGTAGATGAAATATTAGAAAAATATATGGTTATTTCACTTCACGACCATCTGGAGGTTTACCCTAAAAACATAAATGAAATATTGGACTACGTTAGAAAAGGCAGAATGTGGATTGCATATGAAGGTCTTGCACATTCAGGTCTAGACTGCGTTTTCTCAGGTCTATTCAACGGAGTTGGCTCAATAGAGTCGAAAAATCCCTGGGCTTGGATAAATATAATACATCAAATCGGCATGTTTCTCTCGGATGTTAAACATCAAAATTTTGTAAAAATAGCTGAAAAAGTGGATGATATTGTAAAAGCCCATAAAGATGGAAGCGTTGCAGTCGTTATACATTTAGAGGGTGTTCCCAATATCGATTCCAATCTGGACAGAATAGATGTTCTATATGGTCTAGGTGTAAGATGCATGGGTATCACGTATAGTCAGGGTAATCTATTCGCTTCAGGGTTAGCCGATAGGAAAGATATCGGTTTAACGGATATGGGATATAAATTGATAGATAGAATGAATAAGCTTGGAATAGCCATAGATCTAGCGCATGCAAGCGACAAGGCTTCTTTAGAAGCTATAGCTGCCAGTAGGGTTCCAGTATTCATAACCCATGCAGGTGCCAGAGCTTTATGGCCCTCTAGAAGAATGAAGCCGGATGAGGTGATCCAAGCATTAGCTGAAAGAGGAGG
>QMRB01000043.1 GCA_003649185.1 Thermoproteota archaeon
ATTTTAAGAAGCATCACAGTCTACAACATAACACATATATAACTTAACCAGGTTTTCATCATACATGATGATGAAATGATTCCTCAACTTCTATCCATAAACTCTGCAAGCAAAACTTTAAGAGAGAAGGGAAAAATACTTCTCATAGGTGAATGCATTCCAAATGAGCATGGAGAATTAGTTGAGAAATATTTAGAGAAGTATGCTGCACTTTCAGTCTGCTTGGAGAGAGAGCATTTCAACATGGTTTCACTTAAACTTGCATCTATACTTGCAAGGATACCTATAAGTGAGATAATCGTTTTAACTGTAGATGGATCTCCACACTGCATTCAACTGCACTTCGTCATCGAAGAGGTTGAGAAGATTATGAATAGAAAATTCAACGTTAAGCATCAAATCATATATAAAGGTAAAATATTTGAGATTGAAAGGGAAAGCGTTAAAACGGCGAGATACTTAAACAAAGTTGAAAAGCTCCGTAAAAGGAGAAGTGATGTAAATAACACTGCTCATCTACAATGCGGATACAGATAGAATTGGAAAAGCGAAAATTGAAGACTACTTGGAGATGGTTAAAGCATTACTTCTACTTATACCTCCAGGTAGAACAGTAAGCTACAAAGTTCTAGCAGATCTTTTAAAGATAAGTCCTAGACTTATAGGTAGATTAATGTCGCTTAACGATGAACCCATTATTATTCCATGCCACAGAGTTATTAGAAGTGATGGAAGAATAGGCGGCTACAGTTTAAAGGGGGGAGCTAAATTCAAGGTTAAACTGCTTCTATGGGAAGGAGTAAAGATTAAAAGTAATAGGAGAATAGATGAAAAATACATGTTGAATATGGAGGAGTTTATGAAAGCATTCTAACAATTCTAAGCCGACCATTCAAATAAATATTAGTTTCAACAATAAATTAACGGTTTACAATGATTATTGGAGGTAGAATTACGAAAGAAGCCATGTTATATGATAAACTTGAAGATGGAAGTGTGAAATGCAAGTTGTGTGGTAGAAGATGTACTATAAAGGTTGGCGGCTTAGGCTTCTGCAAGGTGAGAAAAAATATTGACGGAAAATTATATTCACTTGTATATTCTAAGGCATGCTCCATCGCAGTGGATCCAATTGAAAAGAAACCTCTATTCCATTTCAATCCAGGATCATCAGTTCTAAGTATAGCTACAGTTGGATGCAATTTTAGATGCAAATTCTGCGATAATTGGGTGATAAGTCAAGAAGAAGAGATATATGGAAAGAACATTCCACCTGAAAGAGTTGTAGAAATGGCGTTAAAATATAACTGTCAAGGTATAAGCTACACTTATACTGAACCGACAATATTCTTTGAATATGCATATGACACGGCTAAAATAGCTGAGAAGAAGGGATTATTCAACACATTTGTAACCAATGGATATATGACGCCTGAAGCTGTGAAAACCATATCCAAATATCTTGATGCAGCAACAGTTGATTTTAAGGGATCAGCCAATCCGAAATTCTATCTTGAATTCTCATCGGTTCCAACAGTTGAACCGATATTTGAAAGTTTAATGGAGATGAAGAGGCAGGGAATATTCATCGAGATAACTGATCTCATAGTGCCTGAATATGGAGATTCAATGGAGGATTTAAGAAGACTTGTAAAATGGATTGTGGAGAATCTTGGACCTGAAATTCCATTCCACATTTTAAGGTTTCATCCCAACTATGAACTTTACAATCTGCCTTCAACTCCACTTGAATCCTTGATGAAGGCTAAGAGAATAGCTTTAGAAGAAGGTTTACAATATGTTTACTTGGGAAATACTCCTGAAGTTGAAGGTGAAAATACTTACTGTCCGAAATGTGGAGCACTATTAGTGGAGAGAAATGGATTCTCCATTGGAAGATGGATTATAACTGAGGATGGTAAATGTCCTAAATGCGGTTTCAAGATAAATATTAAAGGAAAATTTTGGGGTGGAGGTAGATTCATACATGACATTTTATAGGGGGAGGAGGGAAGCATTCCTCTATAAATCTCTAAGCTATGGAAAAGTTCAATGTTTAATCTGTCCTAGAAGATGCATTATAAGTGAAGGTGGAGTGGGATTCTGCGGAACGAGAATAAACATTAAAGGAAAACTGTATACTTTAATTTATGGAGAATGTTCAGCTCTCGCAGTGGATCCAATTGAGAAGAAACCTCTATTCCACTTCTATCCTGGAAGCTTAACCTTCTCCATATCTACAGTCGGCTGCTCCTTTAAATGTCCATGGTGTCAAAACTGGGAGATAAGTCAAGCTAAACCGGGAGAAATAGTTACAAGCCATCATACACCAGAAGAAATTGTGAAGCTAGCTGAAAAATATAATTGCAACTCCATTTCATATACATATAATGAACCCACCATATGGTTTGAATATGTCTATGAAACTTCTAGAATAGCTGGGAAAAAGGGAATGAAAAATATTCTGGTAACCAATGGATACATCTCAGAGGAGGCTTTAAATGAAATTGCACCATACATTGATGCTGCCAACGTTGATGTTAAGGGTTGGTCTGAAGAATTCTACCGGAAATATTGTAAAGGAGAATTGAAGCCAGTATTAAATGCCTGTAGAAGAATGTTTGAGAAGAAAATTCACCTAGAATTAACCTATCTGATAATTCCAGGATTAAACGATAACCTGGAAGATTTCAAAGGATTCTCTGAGTGGGTTTTAAATAATCTTGGAAGCGACACTCCAATACACTTCTCAAAATTCTATCCCCACTATAAAATGAAGAATCTTCCACCCACACCTATCCAAGAATTGGAGAAAGCTAGAAATATAGCGCTACATGAAGGATTGAAATATGTTTACATTGGAAATTTTCCCGGCCATGAAGGTGAGAACACCTTCTGTCCAAGCTGCGGTGAAAAGATCATATCGAGATATGCGTTTAATGTAACATCGCATGCTTTAACGGAAGATAATAGATGTAAATATTGTGGAGAAAAAATAAACATTAAAGGAAAAATTACTGAAAGAAGAAAACATCTCTGGTTCTTCACTTAAATTAAAATAAAATTGGGAAAGTTGAAACCCCCTAATACTTTGCAAGCTCCAAACCCTTCTCCTTTATAGCCGCCTGCGCTGCAACAAGCCTTGCAACTGGAATTCTATATGGAGATGCACTGACATAGGTTAACCCTATGGAGTGGCAGAACTCTATACTCTTAGGGTCGCCTCCCTGCTCTCCACATATCCCTATCTCAATATCTTTCCGAGTCTTCCTGGCAAGTTCAACGCAGATCTTCATCAGCTTTCCCACACCCTTAACATCTATAGTTTTAAATGGATTCTCACTTATAATTCCAAGCTCAATATATCTTGGAAGGAATTTTCCTTCAACATCATCTCTGCTGAAAGTGAATGTTCCCTGAGTTAGATCATTGGTTCCGAAGCTGAAGAACTCTGCAACCCTAGCTATTTCATCAGCTGTTAAACATGCCCTGACAACCTCGATCATTGTTCCATATTTGAATGGAACTTTCATTCCATACTTCTCTCCAACCTCTTTAACCACAGGATCCACTGCATGCTTCCTAACATACTCCAATTCCTTTACATCACATACCTGTGGAACCATAATGGATGTTTTAATGTCCAATCCCTCTTTTATAAGTTCAGCTGTCGCTTCAAGTATTGCCCTAACCTGTGCAGCATAAATCTCCGGATAGGTTACACCAACCCTTACACCTCTATGCCCCATCATTGGATTAGCTTCCTGAAGCGCTCTAACCCTTCTTAAAAGTTCTTCCTTCTCCTTCAACTCTTCACTATTCCCCTTCTTCTTCAACTCCATTATCTCAGTTACAAGTTCAACTTCGCTTGGCAAAAATTCATGTAACGGCGGATCGAAAAGTCTAATTATAACTGGTAGACCCTCCATGACTCGAAGTATCTCTTTAAAGTCATTCTTTAATAGTGGAATGAGATCTTCAAGATTCTTCTTCCTCTCCTCAGTAGTATTGGACATGATAACTCTCCTGAAAATTTCAAGTCTATCCGGAGCTCTAAACATTCTTTCAGTTCTAAGCAATCCTATACCTTCAGCTCCAAACTTTCTGGCTATCTCTGCATCTTCAGGAATATCTGCATTGGCCCGTACACCTAGAACTCTATATTCATCAGCCCATGAAAGTATCTCATAAAATTCAGGTGGAAGTTCAGGTTTAATTGTAGGTATCTTTCCAACATAAACATTTCCGCTAAATCCATCTATAGTTATCCAGTCACCCTCCCTAACCACAATGTCACTGCCCTTAACAGTAAACTGTTTCTTCTCATAGTCGACTACAATATCCTCGCAGCCTACAACACAAGGCTTACCTATAGCTCTCGCAACGACGGCTGCATGGCTTGTCATTCCACCCCTACTCGTCAATATTCCAACTGAAGCATACATTCCGTGAACATCGTCAGGCTTGGTCTCCTCTCTTACAAGTATAACAGTCTTTCCATTCTCACTCCACTTTACAGCGTCATCAGCTGTAAAGACAGCCATTCCAGATACAGCTCCAGGTGAAGATGCAAGTCCCCTTGCCACAGGTTCAGCCTTAACTTTCGGGTCAACTCTCGGATATAGAAGCTGCTGTATATGTTCAGGTGTAACTCTTAAAAGCGCCTCCTCCTTGGTTAAAATCCCCTCCCTAGTCATATCAACAGCTGTTTTAACCCTTGCAAGAGGAGTCATCTTTCCATTTCTTGTTTGAAGAAAGTATAGCTTACCTTTCTCAATAGTAAACTCTATGTCTTGAACTTCCTTTTTAATCTTCTCTAAAAGTTTCGAACTATCATAAAGCTGCTTGTAGAGTTCAGGACTTATCTTTTTAAGCTCCTCTATAGGTCTGGGAGTTCTTATACCTGCAACTACATCTTCACCCTGAGCCATTGGAAGAAATTCGCCGTAAAGCTCATTTCTACCGTCAGCCGGATTCCTCGTGAAAACGACACCTGTACCTGAAGTCATACCTATATTTCCGAAAACCATTGCCACAATATTTACAGCTGTACCGTCAGCAATGTCAGGTGTAATTTTATTCGCCTTTCTATAGAAAACTGCTCTAGGAGTATTCCAGGATTCGAAGACAGCTTTAATTGCAAGCTCCAACTGTTCCCATGGATCCTCTACAAGTCTACCATAATTCTCCCTTATAATCTGTTTAAATCTCTCCACAACTTCTTTCACACCTTGAACATTTAGATCTGCATCGGTTTTAGCACCATATTTTCTCTTAACATCTTCAAATGCCTCGTCGAAAAGTTTTTCATCAATCTTTAAAACTATCTTTCCAAACATTTGGAGAAATCTTCTATAGGCATCGTAGGCAGCTCTCTCATCATTCATCTGTCTCGCCAAACCCTTAACAATCTCATCATTTATCCCTAAATTTAGAACGGTATCCATCATTCCAGGCATTGAGACAGGGGCGCCGGATCTAACTGATACGAGGAGAGGATTCTCAGAATCACCGAACCTTTTACCCGTCCTCTCCTCAATATATTTCATCTTCACCTTAACCTCATCCATCAATCCATCTGGAAGCCTTCCTCCAAGCTCATAGAATTTTCTGCAAACCTCCGTCGTTATCACTATTCCAGGTGGAACCGGTAGGTCTAGCTGAGTCATCATGCAGAGCCCTGCACCCTTCCCTCCAAGCAACTTCACATTTTTATAGTCTCCCTCAGAAAACGTATACACCATTTTATGCTCAAACATCTTGGACATCTTTTATACCACCTTAAATCTTTATGAAAATAACTTATTGCAAGTTAAAAACTTTATCATAGCAGTTAAACTGCCAAACATCAAGATTTATATTAAAATTGGAATATAATTTAAATTGGAAGTGAAATAAATGTCCAACATAAAGAAGTGGAGTAGTGAATCACTGGGAATAACGATCGAAATAGACTATGATAAATGTACAGGTGTAGGGGAATGTGTAAGGGTCTGTCCAACCCAAGTATATGAACTTATCAACGGAAAATCAGCAGCAACCAACATCGACCAATGCATACAGTGCTGTGCATGTGTAGCTGCATGTCCAAACAACGCTATAAAACATAGCAGCTGCGAATAAAACTATAAATTTAACCCATTTTTCCAGTTTAAATATTAATTTAAATTTGTAGGACCTTAACAATCCTCACTGAAAAACATAATCATATAAATATCTATTATGTCTTCTTTTACATTGTGAAAGAGAACATTGAAATGGAAGATTTGGAAAAAGTGGAGATTTACGGTATAAAGTTGCCGATAATGGAGAAACCATTCAACCTAGCTGAAAAAATAGTTGAAAAAGCCGAGGAAACTGGTGTAGGATTAAGGAATGGCGATATAATAGTGGTAACATCTAAAATCGTATTGAAATCTAAAGGTTTACTAATAGATTTAGAAAGAGTTAAACCAAGTGTAAGGGCAAAGATCATATCGAAACTTACTGGAAAAGATCCTGTTGAAACCCAAATAATATTGGATAACAGTAAGAAAATATATGCAATAATACCTTTAAAATTTCTAGAGAAATATGTGAAATTGATAAGTAGAGATTCAAAGGCCGGTTTAAAAGCAGTTGAAAGCGTCAAAGCGTTAATGTTTGTTCAAATGAAGAATGGAATTATAGCTTCAGATGCAGGATTAGACTACTCCAATATTCCCCCAGGATACGTGATAACGGGAAACCATAACTTCGACTCCCTCGCAAAGGAGATTAGAGAAAAAATTAAAAGTATATGTGGCAGAGAAGTAGCAGTTATAATTGCAGACACAGAAGTATCACTCTCCAATGGAAAGATAGGATCACTAGACTTCGCAGTGGGATCCTCAGGAATAGAAACATTAACCCGAGAATTCGGAGAAGAAGATTTCTACGGCAGACCTAAATTCGGAGGGTTAGATATAATAGTGGATGAAGCATGTGCAGCAGCAGCCCTACTTATGAAACAAGGCAGAGAAGGAATACCAATAGTAATCATTAGAGGATTAAAATATGAGAAAAATGAAAATGGAATAAGAGAAATACTTATAACTAGACGTGGAGGAGAAGCTAAAAAACAATTATTAAAGACACTGCTATTAAACCTTCTCTTAAAAATGCTGAGAATAATCTAATTGAAAGAAAACTGCTTGATAAAATCTTTTAAGAAATATTCATGAAATGAAACCAATATAGTGAATGGCAGATTCATCCTAGTTCACCACTAAAAGTTAAAGAATTATGCTGATTACCTGTTCAGCTGTGAAATTTAATTACGAATCATCATCAATTAAACAGATTATGTTAAATTTAGGATGCTGATCTTCCTTTAATCTCCTTCGCCACGTTTACAACATCACTTATATGCATTTCCACTATAAGCTCTCCCCATATCGGATCATTTTCCACAATTATATACATTCCATTTCGGCTATTACATGTGCTTCTTCTTTTAAATATTAGATTCCATTTTTCGATAGGACTGATCCGACCATCATATTTATAGTAATGTTTCTGAATTACAGCAGCCATTTTGCCATGATGAACTGAATAGTTCCTCTTTCTAATCCTATTCCCCCCTGATATTAACTATCCCTGAATACAGTTCATCAATTAAATTTGAAATTTCTCTCTTAAAACATACTTTACAATTGGATCAGGTATTTCATACCGTCCATTCTCCTTAATCAAATAACTATATTTTACTAGTTTATTCAGCAACATTGAGAATCGCCTATCGGTAATAGATCCCACCTTAATGGTTACATAGTCTTTTATATCCGACCATTTCGTATAGCCGAGTGAAACTGCCTTAAGAATTGCACCATACCTTCTCCTTGAAGGTTCTATTATTTTCTGTAATTCTTCTAAAACCAGTCTAGAACATTTTTCAAAGGTTTCATTAAGCGCTCTTCTATGAGATAAGCCTTGAATCCCTCTACAATAGCCGTAGAATGTTAGCCAGCCAACAATGCCATCCAATTTATCGACAACTTCTTCAAGTTCCTCCCCGTCCACTTCCATTCTTAACTCTTCAAATCCTTTCTTCAAAAATTGTATTGAAGTTTCCCTGTCGAAACGGTTTAAAACCACTTCACGATAATATCTTCCATATAATGGCGCTGAGGGATCATCAAACTTGAGGAAATCCCTTAAAACTCCAATTTCACTTCCAGTAAATATGATACTTATATTTCTCAGATTATCTGCAACCCAAGCAAAAATTCCATCATATTTAACTCCGCCAGCAAATCGGAGATATTGAGCCTCATCAAATGCGACGATAAATCTGAAATCATTCTTCAAACACCATTCATCTATAGCCGCCAATATATCGGTAAGTTTACTGTTAATGTTAGGTTCAACTTCCACACCTACCTCGCTAACATAGAAACCTTTAATTCTTCCAATAACATCTTTAACCTTAAACTTAATTTTTTCAAAAAATTTCATATTTCTAGTGAAACTGTCAGCAATAGCATTGAAAAGCGCCCTTCTATGTATAACATTTCCATACTCAAAGAAAATTTTTCTCACATCAATTATCACATAAGGTAAATTACTCTTTTTTAAAGCAACGTTGAGTACACTGCTTTTACCGATTCTTCGAATACCTGTAACTAGAATTATTCCTTCACCTAACCTTAATGCTTCAAGAATCATGTTTAATTCTCTTTCTCTGTTGAATAGGTCTTCTTCGAAAATTTTTGGCCGTACATCGAACAGCAACTATCTCCCCCGATATCCACTATCCCCC
>QMRB01000044.1 GCA_003649185.1 Thermoproteota archaeon
TATTCCAGTTATACCTCTTTTGGCAAGTGAATCCAAATTGGGAGTAACAGCATATTCAAGTGGAGTTTTAAAGTTCAATTCTGGAATAGGCCTATCACCCATACCGTCTCCAACTATCAGTAAGAATTTATAGGATTTCATGGGCATTAAGCTTACCTCTATTAACTTTGCTTAAACCTGTCTTTTAGAACATCCTCCAATTTGGGTTCACCAACCTCTACAAGTTCAAAGGTTACTTTTGCTACAGGTTTATCTATCTTTATAAATCTGGTGAGATCCGTTGGAGTTGCAATTACAACACCATCACATTTTGCCTTTTTAAGGGTTTCCTCTAGTTCTGCAAGCTGTTCAGAACTGTATCCTAAAGCTGGAACGGCTAGGCTTCCATGCCGATCTACAACCTCTTTGATGGAGCCGACTGCAAATGTGGAGGGGGAAATTATTTCAGAAGCACCAAACTTCTTTGCAGCCACATATCCAGCTCCAAACTTCATATCTCCATGAAGCAGGGTTGGACCATCCTCCACGACTATAACTCTTTTACCTTCAATAACTTCAGGTTTGTCAACATATACTTCGGAAGCTGCTCTGATTATAATGGCTTTAGAATTAACTTTTCTAATATTTTCCTCTACAATTTTAATGTTTTCTTCACTTGCCACATTAACCTTGTTTATTACAACTATATCCGCCATTCTTAAATTGACTTCACCTGGAAAATATTTGAGTTCGTGGCCTGGCCTAAGTGGATCTGCAACCACTATGAGAAGATCAGGCTTATAGAAGGGGTAATCATTGTTTCCTCCATCCCATAGGATGATATCCGCTTCTTTTTCAGCCTCCTTAAGTATCTTCTCATAGTCAACTCCTGCATAAACGGTTAAGCCTAATTTAAGATGCGGCTCATATTCTTCCTTCTCTTCCACCGTGCAATTATATCGTTCCATATCTTCAAGATTTTTAAATTTTTGGACTATCTGCTTTTCCAGATCACCATATGGCATTGGATGTCTAATAACAGCTACTTTGAATTTCATGTCTCTCAGAATTTTTGCAACCTTTCTACTTACAGTGCTTTTTCCAGCACCTGTTCTAATAGCACAGACCGCCACCACAGGTTTACTTGACTTTATCATAGTATCCTTTGGCCCAAGCAGTTTAAATGTGGCGCCGCATGCCATCACTATGGATGCTCGATGCATAACGTATTCGTGGGATACATCACTGTAAGAGAATGCAACCTCATCTACATTGAGATCTTTTATCAACTTTGGAAGCAGCGATTCCGAGTATATTGGTATTCCATTGGGATAACGTTCTCCAGCAAGTTCAGGAGGATATGTTCTCTTCTCGATTCCAGGTATTTGGGCTGCTGTAAATGCTACAACTTCATAATTAGGATTATCTCTATAGTATACATTGAAGTTGTGGAAGTCTCTGCCCGCAGCACCCATAATTATGACTCTCTTAGCCATCGATATCACCAATAAATTATGAATATGAGAGGATGTAATTAACGGTTACTTTCCATTTCAACCGCCAAAGTAACTCTGCTATTAATATTTTTCAAGCCATCTGCGAATCATTTCATCAACTGGGGATTCCTTTCTACTCCGACGAAGCTTATAAGGGTAACCGCCAATAATATTGATCGCCTTTAAGGCGAGATCGTCAGCTTCACCCTCAACGAAACTGTTCCAATTGAAATTATGTCTGAAGTTCTCGGGATTGGTCCAGTCAAGGTTGAAAGAGTCGATATCATTAGGTGTAAAACAGATACAGACTAAATCGAGCTGTCTATGCAAGCTTAAGGGACATGTAAATAGTCTTTGAATATCCATTACATTTTCAACTTTCAATCTACTGGTATTTTCACCTTTAATCTCAAGTATTTTTCCATGAAGTTTTTCTATGACATATTCAACTATGGAGTAAGCCAGGTTGAGCGGTCCATATCGCCTCCTAAGATCTCTGGATAAAGCTTCATGGTGAATATGTACATGGACGCCGTTGCCACTCCACTTTAAAATTATCGACTTAGAGATGCCGTTGGATTCTAAAAAGGAAACTATCTCCCTGCATACAGCTATGGTTTTTTTCCAATCAGTATAAATGTTATCCACATCCCATGTCGGCATACAACCATATATATTGTTTAAATTGTAGAGGTCGGCTTTCGAATCCAATTTGAAATATAGATTTGATGTGGCATAGAAGGTTCTCAGCCCCCTATTTTTTAAAATGTTTTGAATTTTCTTAAAATTGCTGATAGAAGTTATCCTTAAAGGTTTACCCTTCAAATATCGTATCATTAGACTTCCATTATGAGGATCCTTTCCGGAACAGTAGATGCCAATCCATCTTGAAACCCAAATACCATTAATATGGCAGTTACACCAATTCAAGATTTCATTCATCACAGTTCTATTAGAATAATAGTTTAGAGGCAAAATCACTATTAATTATCCCCCAACTAAACTTAAAAGAAAACTCGGATAAAATAATTTGGTGGATGAAATGTCAAAGAAAGAGAAAATACCCTTCAGAGTTAAAATGAAGGATGGGAGTATCGAGACAATTCCAGCTTACAGCGAAAAACAAGCACTATTTCTAGCTTCAAGAATGGGAAGAAAACCTCTCAGAGTAGTTGGAATACTCAGTGAAAATATGGCTGTTGAGGAGAGTGAAAAGAAAAAGGAAGAGAACTTGGAGAAGCTGTTGGCAAGACTTGAAAAGGCGATTGGGAAGGAAAAATATTTGGAGGCGTTGAAGATACAGGTGGAGATTCATAGAGCAGTAAGTGAGGGAAGAATTTCTTGGAGTAATGAATTGGAGAAAAAATATAAATTATTTTATTATAGGTTGTGATGATGAAGAGAAATATCACACTAATTTTAATTTTACTTATATTGTTTAACATTTTTGAAGGGAAACTGTCAATTGAAAAATCAGATAAAATGAGCAACATGGATGTAAGGGCAGGCATATATGTAGTATATGCCACCAGCAATGGAGGAATATTCAATGTAACATATAATCAGATGTCAACTTATAGTTTCGATCCAGAGATAAATGTAACTATAGATTTTAATGGGATGAGGAGATGGGGATTATACTCTCTTAAGAACAGAACTCTGCTGGCTGGAACTCTAAAATCTTGGCGATACTTTCCTCTATGGATATCGAAATACATAGGTGAAAACGACTCACTCATCCTATTCAATTCTGAATTTAAAGTTGTGGCAAAAAATTCCGAGACGATAACAGTTTCAAATGAAACTTTAACGTTGATCTACAGCAGATTTACAGGTTCACTGATCAACGGCGACATAATTTTAGATGGAAAACTGATACATCTACAATTTAACAGGACAAATATGAAGTTTAGAATTAGATATTTCAATGAAATCTATCCGGACTGGGAGAATCTAACCTTAACACTTCGACAGTTAAACTATACATATCATAAAATTTTAAGGGTTTACTCGGCTGGGAAGAGCATTCTTGGAAGAGATGTATGGGTATGTGAAATTCCGGCAAGAAGAAGAGAAGCTAATATATTGCTGATAGATGGGGGAATGCATGGAAGCGAAGTTATAAGTGTAAAAGCAGCTTTAACAATTGTTAGAAGAATTTTAGTGGACTATAATAACATTAGAGAACTGGAAAATACAACTATAATTGTAATTCCAATGTTGAATCCGGATGGTGTAGAAGTCAGTAAATATCTACCGGCACAGCCATCACTTATGCTACGATATAGTAGAAAGAATGCGCGAGGAGTCGACCTAAACAGAAACTTTAACTATGAATGGGAGAAAGGCGGAACCTCCAATTATGATTCATCAACATTTAGGGGAATTAAACCTGAAACGGAACCGGAGGTGAAGACTCTTAAACAGATCTTAGAGAATAGAAATATAACATTCTATATAAATCTTCATTCAGGTATAAATGCGATTCTGATACCGGCCTACAATGTTAATCCATATTTAGATTTATATTTATCCAAGATAGCTAGGGGAATGTCGAATATATTAGGCTATGAGGTAAGGAAGGGAGGAGTATATGGTGGATCAGCCGATTGGGCTTTACTGGGTAAAGATAAAGCAACCCTTTCAATAATAATAGAGCTATATGGTGATAAGAGCAAAATTAGTGAAGATTGGTTTCTGTTCTATAATCCGGCAGAAGCATACCAGGTCAATGAAATAGTAGACAAAACATATTACACTATACTCTATGTTCTATCAAATTTGAATTCATGGAAGAATGAATTGAAAGCTGAGAATAGAAGCATTCTAAATATTCAAGTAATCATGGCCAGTATAGCTATGCTAACTATCTTCATAAGTATAACATTATATATTTGTAAAAGGAAAATTCAGACTGGAAGTTCATGATTCTTCATTCTTTCCAATTCCCTAATACGTCTCATAATGTTGGCTGGAAGAGCTAAATCCTCTCTTCTAAGCTCTACTGGTTTAACTACTATCAAACCTTTTCCGTCTACAATTTTTATCTCATATAGCCTTAAATCATGAGGGGTCTGCCTCATCTTCTCCACTAGAAGATATCTTCTCAATCTGCCGCTTCTAATAAATCTTCTGAAACGAATTATTCCATCACCGATGTGTTCAGCACCCCATCCAAAAGCTTGAGATGTGGTAACTGCATACTGGGAGGTAGCCATAATTGTGAAATCCCATTTAGACAGAACTTTCTTCAAAAAATAACAGTATTTCCTTGCCATTGCAGGTCTATCTAACCAGAAGGCGGAAAGTGAATCGATAACCAGTCTTGCCCTACCATAACCCAACCTGCGTTTAGCTTCTATAATTTTTCCCACCAACTCTTCAATATCGAGAGATTTGAGAAACCATTCACTCTCACCTTTAGAGAAGAGTGCATCAATTATGATAAGCTTCCCCTTCGCTGAAGCCTCTTCAAGTGACATTTTAAATTGGGCAGCCTGCCTAATGATACTTTCCCCACTCTCCTCAGTAGTAACATATATGCATTTATCTCCATCTAAAATTCCTCTCCAAATGAAATGGAGACATAAAATCGTTTTGCCAGTTCCAGGTTCTCCAGTTACAGCGACAAAGAAGCCTCTGGGAATGCCTCCGGCAAGAATTTTATCTAAGCCTTCAACCCCAGTTGAAAGTCTCTCAATCATTACACTCAAAGATTACACCAAGAAACTTATGGATCCAATTAGTATTAAAATGTTAACAACTGCTAAATGATAAGAGCTATAATTAATCCTATAAGTGCACCTATAACTGTTGAAATAAAATTGACCGCATGATTGTTAATAATTGATAAACCTCTCACCAATTTGGCTTCGCATCCGCATTTATGTTTCGAGGATTCGCAGAACACTTTGCAGTTTTCACACCAATACTGAGCCTGAACGGTGGCGCCCATCAGACTGTCAAATGTGGATCCCAGAAAACCTGAAGCTAGAGAGATCAATAACACTTTCCACCATATATAGGAGGAAACGTCGCCAAGGAAGATTGCAAGAACACCTATAGATAGTGATGCTAAGATTACTGCAATCTCGCCGTATGGAGATACACCTCCTGAAACTCCTGGCTCCACTTTCACCTTTAAATTGGTGATAAGTCTAGGTTTACCTGGATATAGTAATCCTATTTCAGTGGCGAAAGTATCTGAACATGCCGTGGAAATTGCACCTAGAAAACCTGCAAAAAATATGTCGCCTCCACGAATACCTTCACATAAAGCAAATAGGGAGGCTACAAATCCATTGCTTAAAACGTTCTTCCAAGCTCTAGCTCCACCTTTAGCTTCCGCTGCTCCAAGGGAGGATTTAAATGAATATTTATATTTAGTGACTATTCCTGCTGAAAGATGAAAGCTGAGTAAAAGCAGAAACCATCGCCATCCACCAAAAATAAACACTATGAAACCTATTATAAAAGCTGTGAGAGCACCCGACATATTTATCAATCTAAATCTTAAGGAGAGATATGATAGAAAGAATAGTGAAAAAGTGGCGATGAAAAGTTCAGTTAATGTAAAATGCACACTGCACCACCAACATCTAAAATAGAATAAAAGGAAATTATAGTTAAACTTAACGATACTAAACTCTCTAAAATTTAATTAACTTCACAGTTAGAATAATAGTTGGGATAATTCCATGAAGATTCCTCGAGCATTAACGATAGCAGGTTCGGATTCAGGTGGAGGAGCGGGAATTCAAGCTGATTTAAAGACATTCTCAGCTTTCGGAGTTTACGGTATGACAGCCATCACAGCATTGACTGCACAAAACACGATGGAAGTGAAGGATATTTATCCCGTCTCCCCTAAATTTCTAGAACTGCAAATCGACGCTATAATGGAGGATATAGGTGTTGATGCAGCTAAAACAGGGATGTTGTATAGTAGCATTCTCGTTGAAACTGCAGCTAAAAAAGTGAGGGAATATCGGATTAGAACAATTGTAGATCCAGTTATGGTGGCTAAGTCAGGTAAAAGATTATTAGATAAAGATGCAGTTGAAACAATGAAAAGAAAACTGATACCTGAAGCTTTAATTTTAACTCCAAACATACCTGAAGCTGAAATATTATTGGGATATCGAATTAAGGATTTTGAGAAAGCTGCTGAAGACTTATCTGAAATGGGTGTAGAGGCTGTAGTGATTAAGGGAGGACACTTAAAGAATGGAGAAGTAATAGATCTCTTATATTATAAGGGTAAAAGCTATATTTTTAAAAAAGAGAGAATTAAAACGAGAAACACCCATGGAACTGGATGCGCATTTTCAGCTGCCATAACAGCGTTGATAGCGAAAGGTAAGAGTATACCTGAGGCAGTAGGAGAAGCCAGCGAATTTATGGAAAGAACTATAAAGTTCAGTTTACCCATAGGTCGAGGATATGGCCCAGTAAATCCGATGATTGATCTTTACCATAAAGCTGAAAAATACATTGCTTGGAAAAACGTCTCTAAAGCATTGGAAATCATTGAAGATTCACCTGAACTTATCCCTTTAATTCCAGAGGTAAGAATGAATATCGGTGAAGCATCAACTTATGCTGAAACTGTAAACGATATATGTGCAGTGGAAGGAAGGATAAGCATTGTGAATGGAAGACTTAGAGGTGCAGGATGCCCAAAGTTTGGAGCTTCAAAACATGTGGCAAGGATAATTTTAGCAGCAATGAAAATGGATAGAAGAATGAAGGCTGCTATGAACATAAAGTATGATGATAAAATAATATTGGCATGCAGAGAATTAGGATTGAAGATAGCCCAGTTTAGAAGGGAGGAGGAGCCATTGGAGATTAAGCAGGTTGAGGGGGGAACACTTAAATGGGGAGTAGAAAAAGCATTTAAAGAAGTAGGGGAAACGCCGGATATAATCTTCGATAAAGGTGAAAAGGGAAAGGAACCTATGATTAGAATACTTGGAGAAGATGCTTTAAAAGTTGTTTTGAAAGCCAAGAAAATAGGGAAAAAGATATTAAAGGATTTATCCGCCTAGATGTAGCCAGTCATACAGTAGGAATTGTAGTCTGCCTAGCATTAAATTATACCTTGAAACTACGGTCTTAGCGAAAGCGTAGCCGAAGGCTAACATCATAAACCATCTTCCAGCATCAGCGATCTTAGTGCCTCCACCTTTATGGAGAACTGGGAAGGTGAATACGAAGTAGTATAAGGTTGATGTAACTGCAGCGATAAATATTACATTGCTTAAAACCGTGAAGGCGTCGGGTTGAACAAGGTTTATTGAGGCGGTGGCCCTTATTTGGGCGAGAAAGCTGGTTTCAATAGTCCTTACAAAGGCAGCTCCTATGCCGGCACCGACAATTATCGCCATACCATAACGATATATCCAGTATAGAGTTCTATGATATCTGAAGTATAATGTAAGTCCAATGATAAACGGTATTACATATAAAACTTCACCCTTAGTTATATGGTCGATACCATATACTTTAACAGTTCTAACTGCCACTGCGAAAGCATATCCAACCGAAGCACCTACATAAGTGTGTTCTGCAAATTTGAATAGTGGATTATCTCTGTACGCTATGCTCCAAAGGAAGATGTTTAGAAGCGCGCCAACCCATATTCCAAATGTAGTTGCCCAATCCGCCATATTTACACCTCCTTCTTTTGCGCCTTCAAACTGAAGTAGGCTATATTAGCCACTATAATTATGGCCATTAATACTATGTGGCTTAGGCTGAAGGAGTCAGCCTTCTGTAACCCCGGACCTGGATGCCCAACAAGGAACTCCATTTCTCCTCCTTTATCTGCACCAACCAAAGCCTTCACCTGTACAGGATAGTAGGGTTCAATTGTCGGCATCATCATTGTCAGGACGCATGAGAGATAAGGAACATCATAGGAGGTAACCCACTGTCTAATCCATCCGACAGCAGTATCTCCAGCCGATGTGAAACAGATCACCAAGGCGAAATCGGTTGCTCCACGTATATTTTTGAGCATTGGTATTTGCTCTATTGGGGTTCCATAATAGTCGGCAGGTACTGCAGCATGAATATCTTCAGCTAAAGCCTTTATGGCTGTTTCTCCTCCAGGCACATATCCGAGGAAAACGTAGTCTTCACCATACTTTTTACCATATGAATCTGGATTCGCCTTCGCTATTGCAGATTTATAGACTATAGGTCCA
>QMRB01000045.1 GCA_003649185.1 Thermoproteota archaeon
CGGTAAATCGAAGTCGACAGTTGAGATCATCGATAAAGCTCTATCAACATTTTCCGCCACACATCTAAACTTTGGATTAAACTGTAGGAAACGATTTTCAAGTGAAAGCACCTTTAAGTTAAAATGGTTAGACTCTCCAAATCTCTTGGATAAAATGTAACAACTTCAACTCCATCCTCCAGGATTATGACGGTATCTGAATGTCTGAACCCTGCAAACCCTGGAATATATATTCCCGGCTCACAGCTGAAAACCATTCCCGGCTTCATGAGAGTTTCATCACCATCCTCAACCCAAGGAGGCTCATGCCCTTCAAGCCCTATACCATGCCCCACTCTATGGAGAATGAAATTCATAGGAACTCCTTCCTCCTTAAATACTTTAAATGCAGCTTTATTTACATCTGAGCATTTAACTCCAGGCTTAAATGCCTCCAAAGCTGCTCTCTGAGCTTTAACCATTATGTTGAAGTATTTTTTCTGCTTCTCAGTTGGCTTGCCGACAATCATCGTCCTCTCCAATTCTGAATTATAACCTCCTATTCTTGCACCAGCACCTGTAACAAGCACATCACCCTCTTTTATAGTAACATTTGAAGCGAGCATATGGGGATATGCGGAATAAGCACCTATTTGACCTCTAAATCCAGCCCTTGCAGGCATGGATACTCCTGGATCAAATTCAGGACCTAAAGCCTTAATCATTGCAATTGACGCCTCATAGCTGGCTTTAATGGCAATCTCGGTTTCAATCAATCCTGGAGCCACATAATCCTGGAGCAATCTATGAGCAAGATTTCCCCATTTAGCACTTTCACGAATAAGATTAAGTTCCTCCTCGTCTTTAATCAATCTCATACGGTCAATTATGTCACCCAACAGCTTCAACTGTAATGAAGGAAGCAATTCAGTTAATTTCGGACCTTTATATCCCATAACTCCCGGATAGCCTGGAGCATCAGCGGCAATTGTTTTTTCATGTAACCCCATTTCTTTAATACCTTTAGCCAGCAATTTCATTGGATGTTCAATTCCAGGATATTCGAAATATACTATTCTCTTCTTGATTTGTGGAACTCTAAATTTAGAATGTTCTTCTTCAAGTTTAGGTACAAAAAGAGCCGGTTCATCTTCCACTGGAAGAATTAAAGCTATGGGACGTTCAGTGGATAGAACAGTATATCCAGTTAAATAGAAGATTCTGAGCGGGCTGAAAAGAATCATTGCTTTGCATCTATTCTTCTCCAACTCTCTCCTAACATTATCCATTCTCTTTTCATGAGTCTTCCAACTTATTTTAAATCTCACCATGTTCTACACCTAAATGAATAATATAAAGAAGAGGATAAAAGATTAACTAATTACAATTTTGAATCGCATATATTGTCTTTAAATTTACAACAACAGATTAAATCACATTTAAAATCATTCATCATGAAGATTTTGACATAATTAAAGCTTGATTCAAGATTTAGAGGAATTCTTAGAAGCCATATTGGATAATTCTTTAACGCTGTCTCTATATCCACTAACTACGATCATGTCGCCTTCATGGAGAATAAAATCTTTGGGAGGAGATCTCAACCAATGTCCACCTAATTTTTTGACAGCCAAAATGTTTATTCCCATCTCCTCAAACTCTAACTCTCCAATAGATTTACCTTCAAGCATACTGTTCTCTCCAACTTGGATTAGAGAGACAGTTTCCTCAGTTTCATGGAAAACCAAATGCAAAATTGGATGCGGCTGTATATCTCTAACTATGAGATCAGCTATAGATGCAGCTGCATCAGAAATGGCTTCCGCTGAAAGCCCTAAACGAACTAAGCCGAGAATTCCCTTTTCATCACCGGAACCTCTCAATTTTAAAACTTCAAGCTCAAAATCTGTATGGAGATCGTCAACTTCTTCCTCTAATTTTAAAACTTCCTCGGCAATCGCCTCATCATTATATAGAAGCGCATAGTAGGCTAGATCTATCATAGTTCTGGAAACATCTAAAAGGCGGAGAAGCCTATCCTCTATACTTTTAAGAGACATCCCCTATCACCGCTTTCCAATCTCTGATCTTGCCTGAAGCCGCGGAAATAAAATTAACTAAAGATTCATGTGGACCTTTAACTATCACCACATCATCCTTCATGAATTTTACATCATCTTCAGGATCAATTATTAATTCATCGCCTCTCCTTATCGCCAAAATATAGATGCCTAACTCCACATCCAAATTCAATTCACCTATACTCTTCCCGACTAAAATGGAATCCTTTGAAATTACTGCCCGCCTATACTGAATATCTATTTTTTTAAATACATCTCTTAAGGCTTCATGAATTCCAAGTTTTCTGAGAACAACATGAGTAATATCTGAAACTGCATTTGAAATTTCATCCATAGCTATAGCTAGTTTGATGACACTTGACATCATCTTCGCATCCTCTCTATCTCTAACAGCTACAGATGCACTTGTCCAAAGCTCGTAGAGAAGCGAATCTATTTCGCGTTCATATTCGAGAACTTCATTAGCCAAATCTTCATCATTAAATAGAACAGAGGCATAGGCTAAATCAATCATAAGTCCACATAAATCCTTCATTTCTACAAGGATCTCTCTAACCGACATCGGCGTTGAATCTGTTCTCTCAAAACTTGAAAACGAAGGTAACATACGGACCAGTAAACCTCCAAAATATGTTTCATGAATAAACTTAAAAAATTATCTCAAAACTTAACCTAGAATTAGGAAATTTAAGATTAAAATGATAATTGTCCCTATAATATCCGCCATAGAGCTTTCAACGGGAATAACAATATTGTCGGGATCAAGCCCCCAATTAAAGCTGACAATTCCTACCATGAAGGAGAGAATTGAAATTAAGATGGCGCCAAAGAAACCCACGAAAAAAGATATTGTCAACAATCTGAGGAAAGGTATTTTAATTCCAGTACTCAATGCAAAAAGATAACCTAGAACACTGAAAAATATACTCATCAGCATGGAAGAAGATATTAAGCCTAAAAATTCATTGAACATTTTTGAAATGGATAAGAGACGAGGTCTGATAAATCCGAGAGCCAATTTGGTTGTGGTTAAAGAGCCGAAAATCGATCCCACACCGCCCAGAGAATTCAAAATAACGGGATATATTATTAGAATGCCCGGCTCCCTAGCCAACTCATTTGAAAACGTTGAAAGAAAAATGCCATTGACAACTCCTCCAAAACTTGTTATAACCACTAAAGGCGAAGATTCTCTGATAATTGACTTGAAAACCATGTTTTCCAAATCTTCACTGAAATGATAGAACAAATATGTTAGAGGTATAAAAATTATGATAATTAAAAGGAGAATTGAAATGGAAGACAAATTACTCAGCATGTAGATTATAAAAGCATAGCTGAAAGCAACCATAACATCGCTTAAAATGGCCTTCATCGGATACACAACAATATCTGGATCCAACCCCCTCTTAAACCCCGTAAAGGCTATTAAAAGAGAAAATGGAAGAATTATTAAAGTTGCCAAAACACATGTAGAGATACTGGCAGTAACATATAGTGGAAGTTCCACGATATTTGCATTCCCCGCTAAAAAGTTTAATATGAAAGTTATAAGCCCCATTGAAGAAGCATCAATATAAACCGTGAAGAAAATTCCTCGAATAAGAGAATAGAAATCGCAGAGATTACCTCTAAATTTTGGGTATATTCTACCCGTGTTAAGCATAGTACTTAATCTACCTGAGAAAACTCCTCCAATATCTCCTCTCAAAGTCATTAAAGCAGGATATAATGCTAAAACCCATGAAAATTTAACGAAAAGATTATTGAAATTCGAAATTATTCTGCCTGAGAAAATTCCAAATGAACTGAAGGCTAACGCTAACATGCTTTGGAGAAAGACTTTCAGAAAGGATTTTAAAGAGAATAATCGGACTATTGCCCCAAAGCGCAACGCCTCCCAGACTTCCTTAAAATTGGAAAACCAGTTTAAATAGTTTATCCAGTTTAAAATTAAATTTAATAAAGTCTTCCTCGATAAAACTTAAACTCTATTGTAACCATATTAGAATCGGTGATAACAAATTGGAGAGCAAGGATTTATTGGAGGAAGCTAAGGAAATTCATAAAGAATCAATTATAATAGATGCTCACTGCGACACTATTCTCCACGCAGCACCAAGAATTGGAAGATATGGATGGAAGCCGAGGAGCATAATTGAGAGAAGTGATCGAGGACATATAGATCTACCGAGACTTATAGAGGGTGGGGTAACATGCCAATTCTTCGCAATCTATGTGGATGCAATATATAAACCGCTTAAGGCAACTGAGAGAGCATTGGAACTTATAACGATACTCTATGAGGAAGTGGAGAAATCCAATGGAAAAATGTTCATTGTTGATAAAAGTCGCGACATAATTCAGGCAAAAAAGGAAGGTAAAGTAGCAGCATTAATATCATTCGAGGGAGGAGAACCAATTCAATTCAATCCAATCATATTGAGAATGTTCCATAAACTTGGATTAAGAGCTATCTCTTTAACATGGAATGAGAGAAACATGTTGGCGGATGGAGTTGGAGAGGAAAGAACAAAAGGAGGATTAACGAATATAGGTATTAAAGCCTTAGAGGAGATTAAGAGGCTTGGAATATTGTTGGATGTTTCACATCTAAGTGAAAGCGGATTCTGGGATATTATTGAAAACTATGACATGCCGATAATAGCATCCCATTCAAACTCTAAACATATATGTAATCATAGGAGAAATCTAACTGATGAACAGTTAAAAGCAATAGCCGAAAAGAACGGGGTTGTTGGAATAAACTTCTGCCCATCTTTCATTGTGGAGGAGGGAAAACCCACAATAGAAGATTTAATAAAACATATAGATCACATGGATAAAGTTATGGGAGTAAATCATATAGGGTTGGGATCAGATTTCGACGGAATTCCAAGCACTCCCATAGGGCTGGAAGATGTAAGTAAGCTTCCCAAATTAACGGCAAGCCTCCTAGAACATGGATACAGTAAGGTGGATATAAAGAAGATTCTTGGAGAGAACTTTCTGAGAATAATAAGTGAGGTTGTGGGTTAAAATGGAAGTTGACACACTTATTTTAGGTGGAAGAATAATAGATGGTACGGGTAATCCATGGTATAAAGCTGATGTAGCAATAAAGAATGGAAAAATTGTAAAAATAGGAAAATTGAGGAATATAGATGCTGAAAGAATTTTAACTGTTGAAGGTTTAATTGTATCGCCAGGCTTCATAGATATACATAGCCACTCCGATTATACTTTAATCGTCGACCCAAAGGCTGAAAGCAAAATTAGGCAAGGAATAACCACAGAAGTCATAGGTAACTGTGGAAATTCAGCGGCACCGCTACTTGGAGAACTAAAGGATAGGAGAAGTCAAATAGAGCAGCGATATGGAATAAGGGTAGATTGGACATATATGTCCGAATATATTGAAAGGTTAAGGCGTGGAGGAATATCCGTTAACGTAGCGCCGCTTATTGGATTTGCAAATATAAGAATAGCGGTTCTAGGATATGAGAATAGGGAGCCAACAGAGAGAGAAATGGAAGAAATGAAGAAGATTTTGGAGAGAGCAATGGAAGATGGTGCAGTTGGACTGTCAGCTGGATTAAGATATGATCCACAATCATATGCTAAAACAGAAGAGGTAATAGAATTGGCAAAAGTAGTTTCAAAGTATGGAGGATTCTATGCAACGCATATAAGGGATGAAGGGGATAGGGGAAGATTGCTGGAAGCAGTAAGAGAAGCCATCAAAATAGGAAGGGAAGCAAAAATACCTGTAGAGATCTCTCATCTAAAAATTTTGGCGAAACCATTATGGGATAAATGCGAAGAAATGCTCAACATTATAGAAGAGGCTAGAAGAAGAGGAATTGATGTAACTGCGGATCAATATCCCTACCGGGCAAGTGGAACCGGATTATTGGCTTGGATTCCGAAATGGGCATATGCTGGGGGAAGAGAAAAGTTTATCCAGAGACTGAAGGATGAGGAGACTAGAAAAAAGATAAAGGAGGAACTTTACAGGACAATGGAGCTAAGAGGAGGAGCTGAAAACGCATTGATATCAAGATTCGAAGCAGAACCGGAATTTGAAGGATTAACGGTTAAACAGGTTGCTGAGAAGTGGGGGATACCTGAAGATGAAGCAGCCATGAAACTTGTAGAAATGGCTGCCAAAAAAGGAACATCGATAGGAATAATAAACTTCAATCAAAAAGAAGAGAATGTAATTAAAATTATGAAAAAACCATGGGTTATGGTTGGAACAGATGGATATGCAATATCACCTAAAGGGATACTTGGAAGAGGAGTGCCACATCCCAGAAGCTATGGAACATATCCCAGAATACTTGGAAGATATGTGAGAGAGAGAAAGATATTAACTCTTGAGGATGCAATAAGAAAGATGACATCACTGCCTGCAAACAAGGTTGGATTGAAAGATCGAGGATTAATTAAACCAGGATTCTGGGCGGATATAACCATCTTCAATCCAGATACGATTATAGATAAAGCAACATACTTGAATCCAAAACAGTTCCCAGAAGGAATAGAATATGTCTTGGTGAATGGAGAAGTAGTGATTGAAAATGGTGAACATACCGGAAAGACGCCTGGAAAGGTGGTGAAAAACCATTAAAACATTTATTTTTATTTTATAAAAATAAAAATATTATTTTAGATGCTTATCGAACCATTCTAATATTTGCTTTAATCGCTCAATCCTATGTTTCGGTTTACCCGTCCTGGAGAGATCATGAGTATCCTTCGGGAAAAGAATTAGTTTCGCCTCCTTTTCCAAATGTTTTAGGGCAACGAAAAATTGGAATGCTTGCTCATAGTGGCAGCGGAGATCCTCTAAACTGTGAATTATAAGTATAGGTGTCTTTACATTTTCAGCATAAATTATAGGGGACTTATCAATGAATTTCATTATATTCTCCATTTTCAATGGCTTGCTTGCCAAATCTCCTAGAATATGATCTAATGAGAAAGTGTAGCCAATATCGCTTACACCATAAAAGCTGAACCAATTTGAAATTCCCCTCATACTTACTGCGGCTTTAAATCTATCCGTATGGGTGACTATCCAATTAGTCATAAATCCTCCGTAGGAACCTCCTGCAACACCGATTCTCATTTCATCTATAAAGTTAAACTTTTTAACCGCATAGTTTAATCCCTCCATTAAATCTTTATAATCTCTTTCACCATAATGTCCTCTTATATCCGCAAACTCCTCTGAATATCCATCACTACCTCTAGGATTCATATAGATTACTGCATATCCTTTAGAAGCATATAATTGAAGCTCATGCATAAATGAATTGCCGAAAGCAGTTTTCGGCCCGCCATGAATATATAGTATTGCCGGACATTTCCCTTCACCATGGTTGGGGGGCTTCAAAATCCATCCATCCACATTTACACCGTCACTTGCTTTAAATTTGAAATGTTCAGGAGATGAAAGTTTTAATTCTTTAAGTAAAGTGGAATTGAAATCTGTTATTTTTCTCTCACCTTTAGTGCTATGCCATATGTAAAGCTCCTTAGGCTCCAAAGCAGTCATAGAGGTAAAAGCAACTATATGGTTTGAATTCGTCTTTGAAACTGTAAATGCCTCGACACTTCTCTCACCGATCGTGACAGGTTCAATCTCTTTATCTTTAATATTTAATCTATGTAGATTGACAGATCCGCCATCATGAATTAAGAAATAAATATACTCGTCCAACCATATTGGACCATTGTCACCCCTTCCTCCACGCACATCAGAGTTCAGAGAATTTGAAGTGTTCAAACCAATTTTAGCCGTTAAATTGGTTATGGAGCCTTCCTCAACATTCACCGAATATATTCTTCTATGACTTATTAAACCCCTGCTGAACATGTGGCCTCTAACAATAAGCTTCGAATCATCTGGACTCCAACTGACAAAATCCATACTCATATTGGAAGATGTTAATTGTCTACTTTCACCAGTCTTCAAATCCAATATAAATAAATCGTTTACATAGGGTTTTAAATCATTAAGTGTCGCTATATAGGCGACTTTATCCCCTGAATTGCTGACCGAAATGAAATTTACATCGAAATCACCTTTAGTTAGCTGAATACATTCACCGCTGTTGACATTCAACAAGTGGATATGCTGCCTAAATGGATGGATAAAGCCTTTACCATTATACCAGAAGCGGATTCTCTCAACGATTTTTACATCCTCCTGTTCAGATCCTACTCCACCTAGAAAGATTAGCTCTTTATCTTCTGGAAGCCAGCAGAATTTCGAGATGGGCAGCTTCCTCTTCAGAATCATCCTTGCCTCTCCGCCATCTATCCTTATCAGCCATAATTCACTTCCCTTCTC
>QMRB01000046.1 GCA_003649185.1 Thermoproteota archaeon
ATTTAACTGAAACGTTCAGCTTTCTATTCCTCGGCAGATCCTACAACCTTTGCAGTTGCAAATCTACTTCTAACACTGGTGATCACGATCTTCACATGGTCGCCTTTCCTTGTACCTGGAATAAATATTACGAATCCTTGAATTCTAGCGATTCCGTCGCCTCTTCTGCTCTGCTCTGTAACATCCACTTCGTAGGTTTTACCTAGCTCTACGGGTTTAGGACCCATAGGTCTTCTCCTTCCGTACATTCATTTCCCTCCTTCAAACTTAGCTATACCCTTCCCCTAGAAAACGCTTCAAGGAGAAGCAGCATGCGTTTACCACTTATCCTAAGATTATTTAAATTTTTCCATAAGCTTTCCAAATTACCTGTCAATTTAAACTCAACTCTACAAATGGATAAGACATAAAGGTAAACATTTTCAGTATAGTGGCAAACCTAAAGCTTTTAACCTAATTCACATACCTTTTCATGGTGAAAAATATGATGCTGCTTGGGGATTTTCCAAGAGTTAAACTGGTTAAACTTCCAACACCATTACAGTATGCTGCTAGGCTTAGCGAAGATTTAGGCATAGATCTTTACTTTAAAAGGGATGATGCAATGGAGCTTGCTTTCGGAGGAAATAAAATTAGAAAACTTGAATATCTTTTGGGAGATGCACTTAAAAAGAACTGTGACACTGTGATTACAACTGGAGCGCTCTGCTCAAACCATGCACGATTAACGGTTGCAGCGGCAAGAAAGATCGGTTTAAAACCCGTTCTCATTCTAAGAACCACAGGTCCAAGAAAGGTTAAGGGAAATCTTCTTCTAGACGTTCTCTTAGAAGCCGATGTGAGAATATTCGATGTGGAAGCGGAGAAGATACCTGAAATCATGGAGAAGGTTGCAAGGGAACTTGAAGAGGAGGGGAGAAAACCCTACATAATACCTGGAGGAGGAGCCTGCCCTATAGGGGCTTTAGGCTATTTGAACGGTTCAGTGGAGCTCATGCACCAGCTGAATGAACTCTGCGTCAAACCCGACTATATAGTTCACTCTACAGGTTCAGGTGGAACGCAGACTGGACTGACACTTGGAATGAAAGCTTTAAACTCAGGGGTAAAGGTGATAGGAATATCATGTGGTGGAAGCAGAGAGAGAATTTCTGGAAGGGTTAAAGAATTGGCTGATGAAACTTCAAAGATGCTTGGCCTTCCCTTCACCCTTCAAGATGAAGATATAATCGTCTATGACGAATACACCTTCGGAGGATATGGAATCGTAACTGGAGAAGTCTTAGAGGTTATGAAGAAAGTTGCAAAAATGGAGGGAATAATACTTGATCCACTATACACTGCTAAAGCGATGATCGGCCTAATAGATTTAGTGAAGAAGGGAATTATAGAGAAGGGTTCAACGGTGATCTTCATACATACAGGTGGAACGCCGCTGGTCTTCCAATACGAGGAGGATCTCTGGAAGTATGGTTTAACTGTTAAATGGCCTTAAATTCATCAATCCTTTTTATCCCTTCTTAAATCCAAATGTAAATCCAGCTAGAAAAGCTGCTGCAAATGGAAGGTTCGCCACCACCTGGCTCACCATAGATGTACTTCCACCGGCAATTCCCTTCACAAATCCCTCTATCTTTCCAACTAGCTGCTCATAGTTTACATTTAATATTCCCTGCCACTGAAGATACATTATAGCCAAAGTTACCAATCCAATAATTATAATCGTTATCTTCAAAACTTTTTTAAGGGCATATCCAACTGCAAAGCCAGCTATGCCTCCGAAGCCTAGCTGGAAGAGTATGGAGTTTATCTCGCTCAAGGAGATCCCCATTCAAAATGGAATTCAAAACTTATAAACCCTTTTAATTTGTAATTTTCATGATCTCTTCATGTAGATTTCTAAGAATCTCCAAGTATTCAGCCTCTCCTCTCTCAATGGAATCCATTATCTCCTCGAGCATTCTAGTCCTCTCCTCAGATACAAGATCAGAATATTTACTCGTCAAATAATGGTAAACTTCTTTTCCAAGCCTTGTAGGTACAAGTTTCCCCCTCCTAGTCTTAATCACATATCCCCTTTGAAGAAGAGTTTGAATTATCTTAGCATAGGTGGAGGGTCTCCCTATCCCCTTCCTCTTCATAAGAGCTATAATGTCTCCCTCACTGTAAAGCGTTTTCAAAGCCTTCCTTCTCACTTGGATTTTAACAGGCCTATATGTTCCGCTCTTCAATTTCTCCTCCACTTTTAAAGTTGGATTTTCAAGTGTGAAGCCAGGTTCAACGATCTCCACATTTCTTTCAACTCTAAACTTTAAACCGTCAATTTCTATTTCAGCCTCCTGTCTTCTCACCTCCGCCTCCCTCATCTGGCTGGCTATAAATCTTCTGAAGATCAAAGAGTAAGCCTTTAAATGTTTATAGGTGATCGGTTTGATTGGAGTTAACATTCCTTCAGATATGAGCTTCCTCAACTTCTCAGCATTCAAAGGTTTAGTAGGCCTTATACATTCATGTGCTCCCCCCTCCCTCCACTTTCTAATCCTAACGATTTCGCCGACTCTATCCCCATACTTCTCTTTCAAATATTCCCTTGCAATCATCTGTCCCACACCTGAAACCCTTGTACTATCCGTTCTATGATAAGTGATGAAACCCATTTCGAACAGGTCCTGAGCTATCTGCATGGCTTCGGATGTGGATAATCTGAGAATTCTGGACATATCCTGCAGATAAGTGTCCGTGGTGTAGGGTGGTTGAGGTTTAACTTTCTCCACCCATTCCCTTAAAACTTTCAATTTCGCCTTGCTTTCTCCAGATATTTCCACTTCACCCTTAACGATTTCAATTTTAACATTGAACGGCAAAGTTACTTCATAGATTTCCCTTATACTCCTACTATATTCCCTCTCCCTTTCAACTATCCATCCAAGTACAGGTGTCTGCACCCTTCCAGCTGAAAGCCATCTCTTGCCGAATTGAAGCCAAAGCCTACTGCTCAATTCGAAGCCTATCCATCTATCCTCAATTCTTCTAACTATTTGAGCTTCAACCAAATTTCTGTTGAAACTTCTAGGATTACTTATAGCGTTTAATATGGCCTTCCTGGTGACTTCATGAAACTCCATTCTATCAATTCTTCTAGCATATGGATTTATGAGCACCATTAAATCCCAACCTATCTTCTCCCCTTCAGTGTCGGGGTCAGTTCCAATTAAAATGTGATCCGACTCTAAGCATAGTTCAATAATACTTCTAACCATCTCTTCTTTATCAAGGATTTCTCTGCTTCCACATCTCGGACAGCTTTCCAATTCATCTGTAAATTGATAGTTGCATTTCAGACATCTCTTAATCGAAGCATATATAGGTATATATTTTCCATCAGTTACCATTACTCCATGAATTCCTTCACCTGTAATTAAATCATATAAATGTCCACCTGTAGCTGTGATCGTTATTATCCTATTCCCCGTTGAAACCTCATATGTCTTTATCTTTCCAATTCTTCTAACACTAGGCTTGCCGAAGAATTGGGCGATGGTTCGCGCCTTATTTGGAGACTCTACTATTAGAAGCGTGGATTTCACAGGATCTTCTAATTCAACTCTAAGTTTCCCCTCCAAAATCTCCCTTATCCTCCTCCTATCCTCATCTATCTCGTCTAGAATGCTATTCAAATTTACTTCTTCAAGCTTCTTCCACGTCATCTCCTCATTTATCCATCTAGTTCTCCTCATAAGTCCCTTCAAAAGCTTCTCGTCTAGAGCTATGGTGACTGCAAGTCCCTTCGTCAATCCACCAGCATACATTCTAGATGTTCTTCCACTGGCCTGAATATATGTCATAACATCTGGAATGGCTATGTAAGTTTTATCTTTCTCAACGGTTATTCTCACATCCTCCAATTGGTCAAGCCTCTTCTTAATTTCATCCCTTGAAAACTCCTCTCTTACAAGTTTCAATGCCTCTCCGAAAGCTCTTGCAACAGGATTCTCAACTTTAACTTCTCCGGCCAACATTTCTCTTAAATTGTTGATTCTTTGAATAGTCATCATCGCCAAATATCTTCTCAACTTTCCAATAATCCTCTGAATTTCCCCTCTCCTCTCCTCTTCAACTTCTTGGAGAATGGTTAGAGCTCTGAAAATTTTGAGGGGATGAGGATCCTCAAGCTGAGTGCTGAATTTAAATTTTGGAACTCCTAGGAAAACGGCATATCTAACCCTTTCAGGCAGATCTAAACCGCGCACCATCACTCCATAATAATATGAGATTCCCACAAGGATTTGGACTTCTCCTCTTCTAAACTTCTCTAATGCTTTAAGATTCTTCGATGTGAAAAGCTCTGCCTTTACACCGTTCTTCTCTAAGAAATTAACAATTCTCTCCGCATATTCAACCCCCCTATCTATGGGTATGAATATTAATCCTCCATCTCCAAGCCTTTCAACCAGTTCTTTCAGCTTCCCCTCCAATTCCACTTCATCTCTAACCGTCAAATATGCGTCGACCACGTTTCTAAGAAGCTCCGATCTAGCTCCAACATCGAATCCTAAAAGCTCCCTGAAGAGTTTAACCCTTAAACCTCTAGGCCTCCCCGTCGCGGTTGAAACTATCAGTATTGAATTTTTCCTGCCGATTCTCCTAATCCTTTCCTCAAGCCTCCTATATTTATCCATTAAATCTTTAAGCTCTTTTCCTCTAAATCTAATTCTAATTAAACTGCTAATCCTACTCTTCGTTTTAATAAGTTCGAAGGCTGTGGAGATCTCTTCCTCCGTATATCCCATCAATTTAAGTATTCTCTCAATGTTCCTTGAACTTTTAAGTATTGCATCCACATCATCCACGAAGATCAATCTAAACTTTAAATTCTCCAATTTTCCATGATGAATTGAAAGAAACTTGGAGGTTGTTATTAGAAGATTAAAATCTCCCTTAGCAATATCCTCTAAAATCTTCTTCTTCTCACTTCTATTCAGATTTGCATGATATCTTAAAATTTTAACATTTAATCCAGCCTTCTCAGCATACTTCGAACATTTCTCATAGATCTGCTCGGTTAGAGGGGTTGTAGGAGTCAAAATATATGCTTTACCATGCCTCCATGCCTGATATAGCGATATTATCATGCCGAAAAGGGTTTTCCCAATTCCTGTAGGTGCAACTATTGTAAAGCTCTTATCCATGAGAACTCTTCTAGCCCATGTTCTCTGAACACTCCAAGGCCTACTTCCAGTAGCCTTTCTGAACAGCTTCTCAAACTCCCTATATTTGCGTTCAAACTCGTAGATTCTCCCATAATTCTTCACTCTGCCACTTCTCTTCAAAATCTCATAGATCTCATCGATGCTCAACCTTCCCTTATCAGGGATTTTTGGAAGGCATCTGCTGCATGGAAGCTTCATTAGAAGCCTTAAATCCTCCTCTCTGCCACCGCAATTTGGACATGCATGGCCATATATTCCGTGGATTTCATTTATCATCATGACTTCTCCAACCAATAAATAAGTTAGCCTATCATCTTTTATTTTAACCTATAGCTTTAAACCATAACCGTATATAACATGTAATTTAATATTATCTAATGGTGGAACAATGTATCCTAAGAGGAGAAGAATTGAGCAGAGATTTCTTAGAAGCAACGGTAAACCAAACTTTTCAGATAGAATTTACAGGTCAGGTTTAAATTTAAAGTTGATTTCAACGAAACCGGTATACACTCTCTCCCAGACGGCTCCAATACTTGAAGCGGTAAAAACCATATTGAATAATGGTTTCAGAAGACTTCCCATAACTATGCCTGATAAAACGTTAATCGGCTTTGCCACAGCCACAGACCTTGTAAATTATTTTGGGGGAGGAGAATATTTCCAAATAGTTGTGGAACGCCACAACGGAGACCTATATTCATCTCTAAATGAACCTGTAGAGTCAATTATGAATAGACAGGTTGTAAAATCACATCTCTCCGAATCGCTTACAGAAGTATTGGAGAAGATGGTGATGAACAATGTAGGAGCAGTAGTCGTAGTGGATGATGAGGAGAAAGTGGAGGGAATAATCACCGAGAGAGATATATTGAGACATATGGCTGGAAAATTGGTTTCAAAATCGGTTAAGGAGATTATGACGAGAGATGTAATAACAGCTTCACCTGAAAACACCCTGCGTGAAGCAGCTGAAACCATGATAAATGTGGGTTTCAGAAGGCTTCCAATAGTCAGTGGAAGTAAACTTGTAGGAATAGTGGTTGCCACAGATATTGTTAAACAATTCGACATTAAAGTTGCATTGGAACATTCGCCGAGAGGATCCATATATGATATAATTAAAATTCCACTTTCAAAATTTATGGTTGAAAGAGTCTATACAATTCATCCCGACGCAAAGCTCGGTGAAGCTGCAGCTTTAATGAAGAATAGAAATGTGGGTGCTTTACCCGTAGTGGAGAACGGTGAACTGAAAGGAATTATCACTGAGAGAGATTTAATCTATGATTTGGTTCTTGAATCTTCAAAGTAACGTTAAATTCTCCTCTAAATATTTCCATATGGATTGAAATTTCAACCAGTTTAAAACCATTATAAAGAGGAGAGAAATTTTCTAGGATGGTTCAAACTTTTTCTAAAACCTTTCCCGAAAGCTTTCCAGTATGTCTTCCCTTCTCAATAACTATTTCTCCGTTCACGATGACATATTCTACACCTTCAGGATATTGATGTGGATTCTGAAATGTAGCTTTATCCATAATTCTATTATAATCGAATATTACAATGTCACCCCAGAAGCCCTCCCTTATCAATCCTCTATCCCTCAATCCAAGCTTCAAGGCAGGCATCGAAGTCATCTTTCTCACAGCCTCTTGAAGGGAAAGCAACCCTCTATCCCTCACATATCTTCCAAGAATTCTTGGAAATGTACCGTAGTTTCTTGGATGAGGTTTACCCTTCCCGAGAGGTCCATATGGCGCTAAACAGGCTCCATCGGTTCCAACCATTGAGAGATGATGCTTCATAACCATGTTCATATCCTCCTCTCTCATCATATGGAGGATTATTCCAACATTTCCATTCTCCTCCACCAATAGGTCAAATATCAGGTCGAAGGGATCTTTACCCTCCCTCTCCGCAAGCTCCTCCACCGTGAATCCCTCATATTCCCTCTTCCCCTCACATGAAGATATAACGATGTTTCTCCATCCAGCAGTTCCCGCAAGATTCTCCCATCCTGGAAGCCCCTTCAAAATATCCTCCCTCATCTTCTTCCTCAACTCGGAATTTTGAAGTCTTCTAAGCATTTCCTCCAATCCTCCAATATGAACCCATGGTGGAAGGCATGCTGCTAAACCGGTGCTTCCAGCAGTATAGGGATAGAAGTCGCAGGTCACCTCCACACCGTTCAATCTAGCTTTCTCAAGAATTTTCAAAGCCTTCTCCATTTTTCCCCAATTTCTTTCACCTGCAGCTTTCATATGTGAAATTTCAACTCTAACTTCAGCTTTTTTTCCAATAGTTATCGCTTCTTCAAGAGCTTCGAACAGATGGTCGCTTTCACTTCTAATATGGCTTGAATAGATTCCTCCATATTTCGCCACTACCCTTGCCAATTCAATGATCTCTTCTGTTTTAGCATAGCTTCCAGGAGTATATATTAGGCCGGTGGACATTCCGAAGGCTCCATCTTTCAAGGAGTCTTCGAGAAGCGCCTTCATCTCATCCATTTCATCCCTAGTTGGAGGTCTATTCTCAAATCCCATAACGTTCATCCTCAAAGTTCCATGTCCAATTAAAGGTGCAACGTTAACCGCTATACCTTTCTCCCTTAACTTTTCCTTATACTCTTTAAATGTTGACCAGTCGAATTTTAACTTCTCAGCTAATGCTCCAGCCCTCTTCTTTAAAAGCTCCTTTCTCTCAGGAAGTATGGGGGAACTGCTTGAACCACAGTTTCCTATAACCTCCGTTGTCACTCCCTGCATGATCTTGCTCTCAGCATAAGGATTAACTAGTAAGGTATAATCTGAATGGCTATGCATATCTATGAAGCCTGGAGCAACAATCAA
>QMRB01000047.1 GCA_003649185.1 Thermoproteota archaeon
ACCCTACCGTTCGTGATGGCTACATCTCCACATGATCTTTCAACTTCCAGACCATCATAAACACCTTGGCTGCGAATTATCCTTTTAAGTTTGAAAGCTCCAGTAAAGCTATTAAAAAATGTTAATTCAGCTCTTCCAAGGTTAAGGCATCTTCCATCCAATTTTACATGGAGGATCCTTAACATTTGCCCCTTGGAAGGAAGATATGCTTGAACTATCTGTTTAAAGGATTTTAATACTTCCTCTTTTCGATAACCTTTCCCAAGCAGATTTTCCGCCATGTCGACGGATGATGAAAGTTCTCTGCTGAAGGCTTTATAATAATGGTGGCCTGGGATTGTAGGTGTAATTTTCCCTCTAATATCATCTAAAACCATCTTCGAGCCGTATGGAAACTCTATGTTAAGCAGAGTTTTACCTTTAAGTAAAAGGGTTGGAGCCTTAGCTCTACTTGCCATTTCAACTAGTCTTCGCCACTTCTCAAGTAGAAGGGAAATTTCCCTTTTAAGCTCATCTTTAGATGCCGTTGCAGCAGCAGATCTCCAAACTATTCCCCAACCCTTAGGCTTCACTTCTAAGCCGAAACTCTTCAGAAAAGCCCTAATTTCAGAATCTTTTATTCTCCTACTTATTTTAACTGCATCCTCTCGAATTAAAATAGCATATTCACCTATAATTTTAATGTTATCTGTTAGAATTATTTTTCCAGCATGAAGAGTATCTTTTTCAATTTGAACCAACATCTCCTTTACATTGCGCCCTATAGGTCTCGAGGAAGATAGTATTCCAACAAGGGAATCATCAATTTGAACGAGAAGCAGCTTGCCCGACAGATCGAAATGTTTAACCAAACCTTTATAGATGCCTCCAATTTGATATTTACATTTTCTGACAATTACATCTGGAAGCCTCTTTAATAAAGAATCTATTAGAAGATTTGCTGACCCATTACTGCAGAGGGCGTAGATGCCTTGTCTATCGCTTCGATCGAAAATATCTATGTCGAAAGGTTTTAGAGCTGATGAGCCATCAAGGTTGAACCGTTCGCCAATAACGGTTGAAGGTTGAACGATTTCGAACCCCTCATCGATTAACAGTTTGGTTAGAGCTGTCGAGTAGATTCCCCTCATTCTAACCTTCAGCATTCCCCTTCATCCCAGAAAACACATCTCGACAATCTAAAATATTTACACCTATTTTACATCTATTCTAGCTATTTTAACATAAATTTTAGGAAAATCGTGAAGTTAAATTTAGAGAATTGAATGAAAATGGCTGTGTTCAGTTTACATTCCAATCCATAGAAGTAGCCAAGCTATGAGTAGGCCTACTGCAATACCCATAATGTTATATGATAAAATTCCAGTTTGAATTCTTCTAAGAATATTTGAGAAGGAGGCTATCCTTCTTGCAAGCGCATAGTTGGCACCGTCCATAACTTTAACTTCGAAATTCTTATATGATTCTCCGCTGAAAGCTATCAGAGAATATACGAAAGCCTTATAGTATGTCAAGTTAATGTACCATCTATTCCAGAGGAAGTTATATAGAGATTTCAAACCATGCTTATCTATAAATGTTTCCGGATCGATTCTCCTTGAAATATACATCATATATGCTGGAACACCTCCAACTATAAGTGCAATGGCGGTTATAAGAGCTGTGGAGAGCTGGGAAATGTCAACATTATAGGCGGATACCGTGGAAGGTGAAAATACATCATATATATTTTTAGTGTTTAAAGTAGAAGTTAAAAATCCATATAATCCATGTTCGAATATTGGGCCTATCAACCCTACACCTACAGTGGCAACTGTTAGCAGGGCATATGGAAGCCACATAACAGCTGAAGCTTCATGAATTCTAAACCCTTCAGATTCAAGCTTCTTTAAATGCTCACTTTTACTTCCCAGAAACGTTACACCGATCAACCTTAAACTATAGAAGAATGTCATTGCTGCAGTTACAGCTGCAACTACTAGTAGAGCGATATTTCCCGACCTTAAACATGCATTAAATATCGCCTCTTTACTCCAGAAACCGCTTAGTGGTGGAATTCCTGAAAGGGAGAGAACTCCGACAAGCATACATATAAACGTGATAGGCATCTCTCTTCTAATTCCCCCCATCTCAAACATGTCCGTCGTTTCACATGCATGGAGCACTGCACCTGCACCCATGAAGAGTAATGCTTTAAATGTGGCATGACTCATTAAGTGGAAGAGACTTGCCACGTAACCCTCTGCAGCATAATCGCCAGCTAAACCTCCGACACCGAGGGCGAGCATCATATAGCCTATTTGAGAAACCGTCGAGTATGCTAGAACTTTTTTGATCTGTCTGGCCACCATTGCCTGTGAAGCTGCTAAAAAGGCTGTGAAGGCGCCTATCCAAGCAACCATTGTGAAGAAATTGTTTTGAGCAGTTAAGATCAACTGTCTAATGGTGAAATTCATAACGCTTTGAGAAGCCAATTTAAAGCTCTCAGTGAATATTGGAAACATTCTAGCAGTCAGGTATACACCTGCCTTAACCATGGTTGCAGCATGTATGAGAGCTGAAACCGGCGTTGGACCTGCCATTGCCTCCGGAAGCCATTCATGTAGAGGAAACTGGGCGGATTTTCCTACAGGTCCACCGAAGAAGAGAAGAATAACGGGAAGTATTAATCCGCACTTCGCTAACTCTACAATCCACTTATAATTGTTTTGGAGCTCAAGAAAATTGAAGGTTCCGGCTTGGGTGAAGATTATGAAGGCGGAGATCATTAACGCTATATCTCCAGCCCTGGTCATTATGAAAGCCTTCATTCCCGCATGGGAGGGCGGAATATTGCCGATCCATCTTCTCCGCTCATCATGATACCAGAAGCCTATAAGCTGATAGCTACATAAACCTACCCCCTCCCAGCCGAACAGCATTTGAAGAATATTATCAGACATTACTAGCAGAAGCATGTTTCCAATAAAGAAATTCATGAAAAACCAGTATCGAGTTAAACCTTCCTCACCACGCATATAACCTAAACTATAAACCATTATTAAAAAAGAAATCCAAGCAACAACATTAATCATGAAAATGCTAAGAGAATCTACAAGAACCCCGGCATCTATTCTAACTCCGAAGATTTGAATCCAGGGAACTCTCCAATCTGCAGGCAAAAATACGTTTCCAATTCCAGGAATCGTGAAGCTTCCGGATAGACCATAGGGAATTAGCATGCCGGCCATTATGGCGGCTAGAAGTGAAGTTAAAACGGCGAAGTAATCTCTCACTTTATCACCAAACTTTGCAACTATAGGTGTAAGTACTGCACCAACTATGGGTATAACCCAGCATAACCAGGCGGCATAGGGAAACATGGCGACATCACCGGCCAACCTAAATTTGAAATTACACCGTAATTTAACGGAATACATAGAATATAAAAAAGTAACGATTGAAATGCAGTCTAATTAGAAAATTATAATCGAGAACATTTATACTTTGGTGACGGCTAATATGTATTGAACCTTTGAATAGGCTGCGATCGCAGCTTCCCTAGCAAATTTATAGACGGGTTCAGGCCAAACTCCGAAGAGGATGCAGAGAAAAGCCATAACGATTAATGGTATAAGAATAAATATTGGAGCCTCCTTTACTTTAGCAATCTTTCCAGAAGGCTTTCTCAACATTAAAAGCTGTATAAGCCTTAAATAGTAGACTACTGAGAGGCCGCTGTTCAATAAGCCTATAACAGTTAATAGGTATGCTTTAGCTTCGAGTGCAGCTGTAAAGATCAAATATTTACTTATAAAACCGTTGAAGAAGGGGACGCCGCTAAGGGAGAGAAGGGAGATGGCGAAGGTTATGGATGTTATAGGCATTCTCCTTCCAACTCCAATTAAATCGTCGATGTTTCTACTTCCAGTAACATAGATTATAGCGCCAATACAGAGGAATGCTAACCCCTTCATAATTGCATGGTTAAATACATGTAATATTCCTCCAGTTAAGCCATTTACCGTTCCAAGTGATAATGCTAATAGAATATAACCCATATGTCCAATGGTTGAGTATGCTAGAAGCCGCTTAACATCCTTCTGGAGCAGAGCCAAAACATTTCCCACAGTCATAGTTAAGACTGAGAGAACTGCGAATAGAAGAGTGAAGTTAACAGTTGAAAGGCTGAATATCAAGTAGAGAGTTCTAATTAAAGCATATATTCCGGTCTTCGTTACAACTCCAGATAGCATTGCACTTATTGAGCTTGGAGCAACTTGATGAGCATCTGGAAGCCAGAAATGGAATGGCACTGCAGCAGTTTTAACACAGAATCCTATAATTAAGAGAATGAATATCATTGAGAGAAGTGGAGAGGGAGGAGCCTTCAAAAGTGAGGCTGCAATATGTGCAAAACTTAAAGTTCCAGTGATTCCGTAGATTAGTGAAAGAGAGAAGAGAACTATGGTTGTTCCAGTAGCACTCATAACTAGATATTTGAAGCCTGCCTCGATGGCTTCCCATTTATGCTTTCTGAAACCTACGAGACAGTAGGAGGTGAGGCTCATAATCTCCCAGAAAACATAGAATGTTATGAAGTCTCCTGCAAATGCCAATCCAACCATTCCTGCAACCATTAAAAGCAGAAGTGAATAATATGCTTCTAATCCATTATCATGTGACATATAGTCAAGGGAATATAGACTTGAAATTAAACCTAAAGTGATGAATAACAGTGAGAAGAAGTATCCAAGCCAATCCACCGCCAGGAAACCTGCTATCGGAGGTTTTGCTGATGAACCTATAGTGAACAGTAGAACACCTTCCCTTCTCAATGGATTTATAAGTCTAATATCAGCTATCAATGCTATTAGAAAGCCGAAGAAAGCCCATGCTCCTCCAATATTCTTTAAACTTAACCTTTCAGCTAATCTACTTATAACTGGAGTTAATATTCCGAAAACGCTTAAAATTAACATCGGATATATTAGGAGCAGCAATCCTACCACCTCAACCTTTTAACCTTTCTAATGTCAAGAGTTTTATAATGCCTATAAACGTTAATGATGAAGGTTAAGGCCACACCTATAACGCAGGCCTCCACCGAAATAGCTATAATTGCAAAGACATGGGCAAGAGGATCGATCATACCTACAATCCTATGTGAAGCAAAATTAACGAAATTTAAAGTTGCAGCACTCAACATGATCTCCAAACTCATAACCAATTTGACCATATTTCTCTTAACCATTAAACCGTACAGGCCTATAGCCAATAGAACCGCTGAGGAAGCTATAAAAACATATAATTCGAAACCCAACTTTAACCCTCCTTCCTCCTTAAAAGAGCTATTACGCCGATCGCTGCAGAGAAGAGTAAAAGTGCCTGCCCTATAACATCCAATCCTCTAATATTCCATAATATATTGCTTATCGAACTGCCCAAATTGTGGAAGAGAACATCCGGCTTAACGATGATTATTGGTAGACCTGCATATCGAAATGGGCTGAGAACTGCAAAACCTTGTGTAAGTAGAGAGGCTAAAAGATATGCAATAACTAAGCTTAAAATCATGCCTACAAATTCATCCTTCCGCATTTTAATTCACCTCCTCCCTCTTACTGGTTAACATTACAGCTATTAGAAAAAGCACTGTAACTGCACCTGTTAATACAGCTAATTGAAAGACGCCTACATAGGGGGCGGATAAGAAAAAGAAGGCTACGGCAAGAACTGAACTGAAACATCCCAATGCAATTATAGCGTGGATTAAATCTTTAAGTTCGAGGCTGATAATTGCAGAGACGATTAGCAGGATGCTTATCAGGATGGAGATTGCGGAAACCGCATCCAATCAACAAACCTCCACATCACTAAATCAAATTTGAATCGAATATGACGTTACACCTAATAGTTTAAAAGTTTTTCCAGATAAATAATGTTAAGCAAGAAGCAGATAACGTTTAGGGTTAAATATGATTGGAGATGTATAGTATTGTTCGAGAATTTGGAGAGCTGGCTTATCCAAGTGGCAACCCAATACGGCTATGTGGGGGCATTAACCGTATCAATACTTGGAAATCTAATACCATTTATACCCATTCCGTATCTTGCAGCCATCTTTTACATGGCAGCCTATCTACCGATAAATCCAATAATTCTTGGAGCGGTAAGTGGAATTGGCGGAGCTATAGGTAAAATGATAATTTACATAGTTAGCTTTGGAAGTGGAAAGCTTATAGGAGAGGAAGAGGAATATAGAATATCGAGGCTTAGAAAACTTTTAGATAAATATGGGGCATTGGCAGTCTTCATATTTACCATAACCCCTTCACCGGATGATATAATAATAATTCCGCTTGGATTGATAAGATATAATTTCACAAAATTCTTTATTGCATGTCTAATAGGAAAATGCATGTTGAGTATAGGTGTAGCAGTCTTCGGCCAAAAATTCATCGAATATTTAAATCTACTTTTAGGTGGAAGCATATGGGGAACAATTATATCCGTAATATTTCTTGCCATAATAACTGTTCTTCTATTGAAAATAGACTGGATAATAGTGACCGACATAGTGGATAGGGAGGGATGGAAGGGGATAATTAGAAGATTGAGAAGTGGAGAGTGGAGGGAATTTCTAGTAAAAAAGGAATCTAAATGATATATTCTCCAATGCTATGTGAAGGATTGGAATTCAACAATATTTCACCGTAAACACCATCATAGCCCGGTATAACCCTATACTTTCCCTCCCTGATCCTCTTAATTGAAAATGCTATGGGAGGTGAAAACTCCGCTAATTTGTTGATGGAGGCTTCAAGAAGAATTGAAAATTCAGAGCCGAAATGCGAAACCAGCTCCAAATAGATGTTCCAAATTCTCTTAGAGTAAAGGTTGCTGATATTATTCGAATTTACACCTAAGGCTGAAGCGATTATCTGCTGTAACGGTAAAAGTTTTATGAAGGGTATAGAATTTTCAGGTACATATCCAGCAGGTAGATCGGCTAACTCTTCAACTCTATCTTCAACCCCTTTCGTAAGTTTCCTTCCACAGACTGGACATATATAATTTAATTTTCGAGCCTCCTCAGGCGGTATAGGCCCTACACCGCATTTCCTATGGCCGGACCAATGATATTTTCCATATGCCGGTTCAACCTCGATTGTCATTAGAAAACGTTTAGGATCTTTATCTTTAATAGCGGAGATTAAACTTGAATAGCTTAACCGATCCAAATTAAATACACATGCCTCTCTACCCAATCTAAAAGGCCATGGAGAATGTGCATCGGAGAAGCTTACAAGGGAATATTTGTGAAGCCAACTTATCCGCCAATTCATGGATGGATCACTGCTCAACCCAGTTTCTATAGCATATATTTTGTCAGATCTATCACCATAGCAATCCTCAATTCTATTCACACCGCTAAAGGCACCGAAAATGCTCCACCAGGGAGTCCAAGCATGTGCAGGAAAAATGAAACAATTCTCATCAACTGAAAGTGTTAAGTCGATAAGTTCTGATGGATGCATCTTGAACACTGGACGCCCATCAACCGCTATTTCACCATAGAAGGACAGCATATCTGATATTTGCTCAGCAACATCTAAGCTGGGCATTAATATGACATGGTGAACCCGTCTAATTTTGCCTTTAAACTCGAATAATGTTCCAACCTCGCATTCCACAATGAAATATATTTGGGGAAATAATGGATTAACATATAAACCTTCATATTGGGATTCCTCTAAATTCAACTTTAACTCTTTAAGCCATGATGGATGGAAGGCGTCGCCAGTGCCCAAGACATTTAATCCCTTCAATTTCGCAAATTGAGACAGTTTAGAGATTGTCATATCTTTGCTTGTACCACCACTAAACCTTGAATGAACATGTAGATCTGCATAAATCTTCATTCCAATTACTCCCTGATTGACACTCTCCCCGCTGAAGCGGGGAGATTCTCC
>QMRB01000048.1 GCA_003649185.1 Thermoproteota archaeon
AGGGTGATGTAGGTAAGTTTAAATAAGTAGAGATGTTGTAGGCGTGTTGAATATAGTTGTTCTTCTACGATGAAGAAGTAGCCATCGGGTCATAAATATCTAAAGGATGAAAACTTTTAGAAGCAGGAATCCCACTTAAATGTGAGAAGTGTTAATTCTGAATATATCTTATAATTTTATTTTCCTTGATAGATTTAAGGATGGCTTCTTCACTTATATTCGCAACCTCGAGGAGAGTGTAAGTTCTTCCTAAGTCGCAATAAGTATGTGCATCACTATTAGCTAATCCAGGTTTACCTAAGATTCTAGCAGCTCTTAAAGCTAAATCATTATATTTTTTAGCTATCCTCCCATTAATAACTTCTATTGCATCCAACCCCTCCAGTTCGTAAATTTTTTCTCGAAGCCCCCTTCTCTTTGGATCGAAGGGATGCGGTGCATATGTTAATCCACCTAAACTTTTCACTTCGTCGATTAACTCTTCACAATTATATGGAATTCTCTCCATCTCTTCTAATGATAATACTATGAGTTCGCCTTGACAAGTCTCTATTTCTGCACCTAATAGAACAATCAGATCATATCCTAAATTTTTAAGAATTCTCTTCGCTTTTAAACTACCTTCAAATGTATTGTGATCTGTAATGGAGATAGCGTTGAAACCATGATCATAGTAATATTGAATAATCTCTTTAATAGTTAAGGAGCTATCTGGTGAATGCTGGGAATGAACGTGAAGATCCATTTTTATTTTCAACTTATTTTTCCACACTTAATCTTTCTAATACTGATTTCACTTTATCCTCCATCTTTCTCTCCTTATCTCTTCTGTCATCTATCTTTATCGATGTGATTACTCTTTTCGCTCCTGCCCTAATTACTGCTTCATGTGCTTTTTCAATAATGTTAAATGCGTAACTTAATCTTTCAGTTTCAAATATAGTTCCCATAGGTGTTACCTCATACTTTATATTTTCATTTTCAAGTATCTTTATGGCTTCGGCAACATATTTACTTACACTTTCTCCTCTTCCAATGGGAACAACACTAAATTCAACTATTATCATATTTTTCTCCCTAAAATAATTCTTTTACGCTTTGAATTATTCTTTACGGATATATTTGATTTTAATTAGGATGCCTATGTGACGGAATGATTCGGAACATATCCAGCTTTTTACTAATCTTTTTCTCTTTAAAATGTAATTTTCAATTTCATTTTAACCCTAAATTCAATTTAAACCTTGATTTTTATTTTTTCATTCCTATTTTATCATTAGAAGCGTGAATTCTTGAAAGTAAAATTATTTACGATTCATTTTTGCATCTCTAGTCAGGGAGGTTTAAAATATGGTTAGATTGGAATGTCCAGTGTGTGAAGAGGAAATTGAACTAGAAGCGCCTGAGCATGGTGAAATCATTGAATGTTCATGGTGTGGTTCTAAGCTAATGGTAAGACGGATTGGAAAGCAATGGCTACTTGAGGTTGCTGAAGAAGAGGAAAGCCATGAAAAAGAAGAATGGTTGTGAGGAGGGTTGAAAATGGCTGAAGAGAAGAAGCGGAAGAAGAGAAAGAGGAAACCTCAATGAAGCAGGTTTAACTGCAATGATTTTATTTTCCTCTTTTTCTAGGTGGATCTAGATGCCTTTCTATATTATTTTCAAGAAGCCTATTAGACAATCCGATTCTAAATTGTTATCATCTGAAAACTTTGTTAAACTTCATAAGGTGTTATGGATTTCATAAACCTTCAACTATAATATCCATGTACGATCGAAAGTTAATTGGAACTCAACAATAATACTTAAGACTTCAAGGGAGCTTCAAAAAGTCCTTGTAAATCCCGTTAAAAATGTATATGACCTTGGAAGTTTAATTTTAATAGCATATGATTTTCCTCCAAATCCTAGGGTTAGAAAGGCTGTTAGCAGGCTTATAAGGAGGAGTCCCTGTTTCAAGTTAGCTCCCTCCATCTATCTTTATCCGCAATGTAACTATAGAAAATATGAGGGAACCCTTTTAATTTCGCCAAACATTCTGATTAAAAGTGTAATTGTCCTTGGTGGACGTGTTATCTGTGCATCTAGACTTCAGCTACTAAGTCCTATGATCGCTGAAATGTTGATTGAAGAATTCAAGGATAAACTTAAAAAAGATTGAACTTAATTTTTCAATATTGCTTGAAAATTAAAATGAAAAATGGAATTAAAATAGGACTATAAGCGAACTGAAATTTGAAGCAAGGGTGATAGCTGCTCTAATAGACTTCATGCAAAGCGAATTAAAATTGGATCTAAGCGACTTAAATTTCATGCTTCATAGAGTAGTTAAAACTCTTAATAAACTTCAAAAGAATTTAAATTTAAACTCTTAGTTTTCTTAGAATAGGTATCTCCCTAAATTTTTCTTCATTGAGCTTCTCCCATATTATTCCTTCTAAATTTCTTTGAACATTTCCAACTTTAATTATTCTTCTGGGAGTTATAATGTAATCGACTTTTACATCATGCCTCTCTTGTGGTATCCAGTTTACTATTTGCATTTCATGAACAGTTGTAATTATAGGTGTTCTTCCATTTAAGCATTTTAAGCTTCTTAGAATTCCATATTCTAAATCACTGTAGCCTCCTCCCTTTCCCAGTCTGTTCCCATTTAAAGTTACTGCAACTGAACCCATAACCATTAAATCTATTTTAGGCAGATTGTCTAAATTAATTCTACTTCCATATTTGAATGCTCCCCGTATAGTTGCTGCTTTCTTTACTTTTCCAATTGGAATTTTCTTCGGATCTAGTAGAATAAATCCTTCTCGCAGTTTTGGAGTGGGCATTAAAACTTTTTTCCCATTTATTAGTGCTTTCTTTCTTATCGGTTTTTGAGGTGAATCGGGATTGATGTTTAAAATTTCAGCATTTTTAAATATTTTCATTTTTGATAATTTTTCCGCTGCTTTCTCAGCGCCTATAAAGTTTGGTGTTCTACCCCTAATAGGTTTCGGAAATCTAGCTACACCTCTCTCCTCCATCAACTTCCATATATGCTCTCTTATCTTTCTCTTCTCTTCTTTTATCTCTCTCAAATTTTACACCAAACTAGTAGTTTATTCCTTCTACTGTTAACATTTTGCTAGGCATCTTTATGATTTCAATTCTATTAGCTGCATGTGCTTTTTCGATCAATTCTTTAGGAGCATATCTGCCAGTTAATATTACATGAGTTTCTTTCGGCAATTTTTCTAAGAATTCTACAATCTCTTCCATTGTTATCAGATTTAAATGGATTGCTAAATTTATCTCATCGAGGATTAGGAGAAATGGCTTCTTCTTCAACGCTACTTCTTCTGCAAATTTTAGTGCTTCAACTGCACGTATCCTATCTAATTCTGTAATGCTTCTAACCTTGTACTTGGATCCATCAATCTCCACTTCTTCTCCTACTTCTCCTTTAATTTTTATCCATCCTGGCACTCCAAACTGATATATTTCATAGTATGGTTTTAGAAAATCTTTTACTAGATATTCGCCTGTATTTTTCCACCATTTAAGAAATTGTATTATTATTACCTTTTTTCTATGTCCAATGCTTCTTAATGCTACTCCTAAAGCGCTTGTGGTTTTTCCAGGTCCTTCACCCGTATACACATATATGTTTCCCATTTCAAAATTTACATGTATATTCAGCCTATTATACATTCACTCCATCCGCAATCTAAGCAAATTACACATCCCTCCTTGAAAACTAGATTCCTCGAATTGCATATTGGACACCTTTTAATCTTCTTCTCACTTATCTCAGTTATTTCATGTTTTTTTGGAAGAATCTCCAATTTAAGTTTGGCTTCATCATTTTTACTTAAATTTCCTTCCTGTTCAATTTCTATACCCATTTCTCTTAGAATTTCAAGTGTTCTATTTTCTATTTTAGTTATATACTTGCCTTTCACATGGGACGGTGTTACCAATACTTGATGCGTCTTTGATCCAGCTCTATAGACAGTTAAACCCTTTAATCCAAGTTTATGGGCGAATATATATGCTTTCTTTACATCTTCCTTGCTTATCCATGGAGGCATATTTATCGTTTTGCTTATGGATGAGCATATCCATTTCTGGAATTCCCATTGCGCCCTTATATGATCCCACCATGGAATATCATATGCTGTTACGAAAATTCTCTTCATATCCTCAGGAATCTCCTCTATTCCTTGAACTGATCCGCCGTTTTCTGAAATCTTCTTGATTAACTCTTCTGAGTATATTCCTCTTCTTTCAAGTTCTTCTTTGAACACTTCATCCACATAGTAAAATGTTCCAATTGTAACGTTTTTCTGGTAAACTAAAGCGAACTGTGGCTCTATTCCGCCAGTCGTATCCGCTATCATTGAGATAGATCCTGTTGGAGCCACAACAGTAACTTCCACATTCCTTATACCGTATTTTCTGATTTTGTCTGAAAGTTCTCTCCAATTATAGTTCCATTCATCTTCAAGATAATATCCCTCTATCGGCATCTCACCTTTCAGGTATGCTGATTTTATGAATAGTGGAAATTCACCTCTACTTCTACTTCTTTCAACGCTCTCCTCCATGCTGTAATATGTTAAAGTTTCAGCCAATTTAGACATAAATTTGAATCCTTTCTCACTGTTATATGGTATTCCAAGTGCAAAGAGAAGTTCAGCCACTCCCATTAATCCAAGCCCTATTCTCCTCGTCTTCTTAGTGGTCTCCTCAATCTTTTTAAGCGGAAACTTATTTATATCTATTACATTGTCTAAAAATCTATATGCTATTTTTATGGTTTCTATATATTTTTCCCAATTGAATTTTTTATTGCCGTCTTCATCCTCCTCTACAAATGCATATACATTTATAGATCCGAGATTGCATGATTCATAGGGGTAGAGGGGTTCTTCGCCACAGGGATTTGTGGCCATTATTGGCCCCAACTCATCTTTTAAAACATTATGTCGATTTATATTATCGTGGAAGAGTACTCCTGGATCTCCAGTTTTCCATGCCATTTGGGCTATTAGATCTAGTAAGTCTCTTGCATCTACAAGGTTCACGGTCTTACCGTTTCTTGGATTTATAAGAGGATATCTCTTTCCATTCTCATAGTATTGCCAAAAATCCTCCATTATCATTACGGAAATGTTGAAGTTCTCAAATTTGCCTTCAATACTTTTGGCGGTTATGAATTTTTCGATATCTGGATGTTGAATTTCAAGAATACCCATATTTGCTCCTCTTCTCTTTCCACCCTGCTTCACAACATCTGTAACTACGTCGATTATTCTCATGAAGGAGACAGGTCCACTTGCAATTCCTCCAGTTGATTTGACAATATCCCCTTCAGGTCTAAGTTTAGAATAGTTTATCCCTATTCCTCCTCCACTTCTAAATATTAGAGCTGCTTCTTTTGCGCATTCCATGATGGATTCTATGCTATCCTCCATGTTTAGAACGAAGCATGCTGATAGTTGACCTAGCCTTGTCCCTGCATTGAAGAGGGTTGGAGAATTGGGTAGAAATTTTTTCTCAGTCATAATTCTGTAATATTCAAGGTAATTTTTATAATACTTATTGAAATCTCCTTCCTGTAGCATTTTAAGGAATTCGCTCCACTTCTTTTTCATATGTCCCTTACCGTTAAGTTCATCATAGAGATATTTCATCCTTTCAAGATGCCATTTATTCCATAAAACTCTATGTTTACCGTTTTCATCTATGAAGCCGATTTTTCCATCCCATTCAACAATATTAAATTTTTCTTTTTCATGAATCTTCTGTTTTCCCTTTTTGTCGAAAATTTTTTCATCATATAATATGTCCGGTATCACGATCAGCATGGCTACACGTTGAAAAAGCGCCTTAGGTGACTCCACGATTCTTCCATGTTCATCTTTTAACAGGTATCTTGATGCTAAAACTCTCAATGCATTTAGAGAGAATCTTTTATCCACTTCGTCGAGAACTTCTTTCTCTAAGATCTTCTTCTTTTCCCCCCTTATCCTCTCCCTTTCCTTCCTGTATAAAACATATGCTTTAGCCGTTTTGAAAAATCTATATTTCATTAAGGCTAACTCAACGAGGTCTTGAATCTCCTCAACATGTGGATATTTATCTGACTCTCCGAAAGTCTTTTGCAACATTTCTAAAACATAATTTGTAACTCTGTTTAGGGCTCTCTTACTGTAAACGCCAGTTGCAACCATCGCCTTTTTAATTGCTTCTCTAATCCTCTCAGGATCGAAATCCTGTAGCTCACCGCTTCTTTTAACAACTTTAGTTAAAGGAAACTTATATCCCTCCTTGCTAAAATGATGATTTTAATTCATTCTAAACTTATATCTCTATCTCGAATAAAAGTATATTCTGAAGAGTATGTTTAATTGGTTGATGAAATTTTTATTGTTTATTTTAGGATATTTCTGCTTTTCAGTATGTTATTTTTTGACATATTCATTTAAATCTTTTATTTTATATTTCAATTTTTACTCATAAAATTTCATATATAATCCTACAATCATATACAAGCATTAAATTTATCTATAAAAGCTAATCAACTTATATTGAATGATGAACCGCCAGTGAACCGAATTTGATGTGGTTCTCACCCTAAAAATTCATTTTTGGATAGTTTATAACCCCCACCCCATTTCTTTCAATTCCCTTTATTGGGTTCAACGGTTTGATATTTTCCCACCGTGTGAAGGTTCTCCAACTGAGTGGGAATTAGATTATGAAAATGTTAGTGGAGAAAGAATTAGAATAATTTTCTCGCCAACCCTTATGTTGAAAATATTTTGAACGAACTTAAAGAACTCAGAAAGTTAGGTAAAATAGATTGATGTGAGGCTCAAAGCGGTTTTGATGGAAGAGTACTATTAGAAAAGCCATATTTAGCTGAAATGATTAGAGAGGCGGGCTTTAGATATCCTAGGATAGCGTGGGATTGGGAGTATTCACAGTATCTTAAAATAGAAAAGCAAATAAACTTGTTAAAGGATGCTGGGTATCGGTCATACGATATTTACGTATTCATGCTGTACAATTGGGATATACCATTCGAAGAAATGGAGAAGAAAAGGATTAAATGCTGGGAATGGAAAGTCCAGATAGCCGACTGCAGATACAGACCATTAGATCAAACATTCGACAATTACAACCCACGAGTTCTTGGGCAAACC
>QMRB01000049.1 GCA_003649185.1 Thermoproteota archaeon
GAATGTTCTCCTGAATATATTCTTCATATGGTTTTCCACTTACTTTTTCTATAATGTCTCCTAATATCGTGTATCCTGCATTGAAGTAGAAGAATCTTTTTCCAGGTTCATCCACCACTTCTCTCTCTGCTCCATTTAGATGTCTATAGAAGTCATCCATACTGCTCATAGGTATCCACTTCTCTCCAATCCCAGCCATTCTTGCTATTAATATTACTGCAGTCCCTAATGATGGTAATCCGGATGTATGGGTTAGAAGATTATGTATTGTAATGCTTTTACCTTTAGATTTTATCTTTAAAGGCACATATTTTTCAACTGGATCATCTATGTTTAACAATTTTTTTTCGGCGAGCTGCATTATTGCGAGGGCTGTGAAGGACTTAGTGCAGGATCCTATTCCGTATAAAGTGTTTGGTGTTGCAGGAAGATTTAACTCTACATTTCTAGCTCCAAATCCTTCAGCATAAATGACTTCCTTCTCCCTTAGCACTGCTATACTTAATCCAGGAGTTTTCGTTTCTCTCATAAGTTTAGGTATCTCTTCCTCTATGAATTCTATTAACTTTCCATCTACCATGTCTATCATTCAAATATCTTTTTGCTCAGTTTTTAAGCATTATTACTATAAACTTTGCTATCAATTCTTCTTTCTAAATTTTCTACATATACCCTTATTAAAATTAGAGCTGTAATAGTTTTTGTTCTTTGGAATTGTTTATTCATCTTCTCTTGTCATTTTCAATATTTTTCCTTTCCATCTCTTGGTAAATTTTCCGTAACCCTTTTAAATTTTATATTTACAGATATAAATATTGGTGATCTGAAATATGCCCCATGACTATTACCATGAAACTAGAGATTACTGGTTAGTGAATTTAGCTTCCCAATTGAAATCTCCAACTTTGATGAGAATAGACATAAACATTCCGGTGGTTGATGGCAGAATAGTTGAAGATAATATGCGTCTAATAGCTTACTCTCATGTTCTTGAATTATTATCCGATTATACCGGTTTAATTGTAACGGCGCATCAGGGAAGACCTGGAGAGCCAAGTTTCATCAATCTTAAGCAACATTGGATTTCCCTTAGAAAACTCCTCCCATCCAAGATTGACATAGAATTTATACCTAAAAATAGAGTCTTCACCGATGAGACTAAAAGGCGAATAAAGGAGTTAAAGGAGAATGAGATTCTACTCCTAGACAATGTGAGAATGTTTGATGAAGAATATAATTTTAATCCTGAACGCTCAAGCTACATCAGTTTCTTTAAAGAAATAGTTAAGAGCTGCGTGAACGATGCTATCCCAGTTTGGCATAGAGCCCATACAAGTCTTATGGCTCTACCCTATATTGCTCAAACATGGATTGGTGTAAGATCAATATACGAGTTGAAGGCTTTAAGCGAGGTTCAAAATGTTTCCAATGATTGCGCCATAATAATGGGCGGTTCAAAACTTCAGAAGACAAGTTATCTTGTAAAGATACTTTCTAAGATGGAGGGATTTACTGGAGGTCTTCCAGGGCAACTTATAGCAAGAGTTAAAGGCTTCGATTTAGGGCCGAGAAACAACGCTTTCCTAAATTCCAAAATGTCTAAAAAGGATTTTGAAGCTGCAAAGATGCTTGTCAACAAATTTAACATTCATCATCCAATAGACTTTGTGGTTTTAGAGGATGGAGATGTAAGGGAGGTTCCAATTGAGGAAATGTACAGGTGTAATGGAATTATCATGGATATAGGGATGAATACTGTTGAACTCTACGCTGAGAAACTTCAACAGAAACTTTTCAGGATTAGGGCAGGGCCTCTCGGCGTATATGAGAAGGGATTTGCAAATGGTATTGTTTTGACGAAGATGATAGCTGGAAGTGGACTGATCTTTCTTGGCGGTGATACTACAACTGAGATTGTAAGGTATGGTTTAGATAAAATAATTTTGAGTACTGGTGGAGTGATGTGTATTAGTGGCGGTGCTTTTCTCCATGGATTAGCCGGCGAATCCTATCCGTCGGTTGATTTAATTTTGAGGCAGAAGAATATTAACCCTTAATTCTAGATTCCTTCCTTCATCCTTCTATACTCCTCATAGCTTACATATATTAAGTGTGGATTGTTGGTCTGCCATTTAACGTTAAATTTCTCAGTTCTCCTCCTCTTTTCCACTATTCTAGGTGTAACTGTAAATAGGTAGGCGTCGCTTCCAGCTCCAGATCCGAAGCTCGTTAGCAGGATTTTCTCATAGGGTTTAGCTATATCTAGCACTGCTACAAGCCCTGCAGGGCTTGAACCTGAATATAAGTTTCCAAAGTTTAATACTTTTAGAGCAGGTAGACATTGCTCGTCTTTAAAGCCTAATCTTCTTGCAGCTCTTAGAGGGAATTTTGCGTTCGGTTGATGCGGAACGAAATAATCTATGTCTTTAGGTTTCAGTTTCATCTTATCCATTAATCTTCTTGCAGCTTTCAATATATGCTTAAAATATGCCGGCTCCCCTGTAAATCTACCTCCATGCAGCGGATATTTTTGTCCATCTCTCCTCCAAAAGTCAGGTGTATCAGATGTCACTGAATACCATCCTTCCAACTCTGCTATTACATCTCTATTTCCAATTATGAATGCTGCAGCACCATATCCGACAAAGTAGTCTAATTCTCCTCCAGGTTCCCATCTGGGTGCTGCCTGTGAATTATCTGTTCCTATAACCATTCCAAAATAGTCTTTTCCCTGTTCATCCATATATTTAGCCAATGCTGCTGCATCTTTAAACATGCTTGTAGCAGCTTTACATGCAAACTCCGTGTCTACAGCATCTATACCTCTAACCCCATCAGCTAAGTTTTCTCCCAAGTTTAATACTTGAGCCACCTTTGAAGCTATGGGTTTTACTGCGTAGGGATTCGATTCCGTTCCAACCATAACTTTCCCTATTTTTTCACCGCTAAGTGCTGCCTGTATCAATGCAAGTTTTCCTGCTTCAACTGCTGCTGTTATGGAATCCTCATCAAGATATGGTACCGCCCTCTCCATTCCCCTTTCCCTTATTCTGAATCTGGATGTGTATAGGGCATATCCAACTATTCCAGGCTTGTCTGAATACTCTTCAGGTTCCCTTATTTTATATGTTATATGAGGATAATATTCGTCTGCAAATGTGACGGCCAGCGAGGTGGTTGGTATTATATCGGCAGTTCCAACCGAATATCTCCTTCTAAATCTGAAAACAATTTCTCTTCCCTCAAAATCTTCCGGTTTAAATTCCTCCTTTAATGGTTGATCTGTAACTCTCACAGGAACTTTTATCTCATCATCTATAACTGCTATTCCAAATATGTATGGTTGGAGAACTTTAAATCTATTTGTTGCATTATTCACTATTGTACATGCTTCAAGTATTCCCTTAGAATAGAAGAAATCTATCTCCTCCATCTTCCCCATACTTTTTCTTCCGCATTGTGGACAGTAATTTCTAGGCTTGAAATATCGTCTATTACATATTGGACATCTACTTCCTCTCAATCTATCTGATATGTAGCTTACTCTCCTCTCTATAGGTTCAGAGCTCATATCATCCACCTCCCATATATGTAAACGTAGCTTTTAGTTCCGAAACCTTCATGTTCAAGCGTCAATGCATATGGATTTTCCTTTTCTATGCTTATCTGTCTCTCCCCTGCCTTCTCCAACAGTTGTATATAAGTTTCGTAAAGCTGTGCGCCGCCTGTTGCTCCAAGCGGGTTTCCATCAGCCTTCAACCCTCCATTTGTATTCACGTAGATTTCATGATTTCCAAATCTATATGTATATGTTTTTTCCTCCATGCTTTGATGTATAATTTTCCATGCAGTTCCAGGTTCAGTTAATTTAAGATCTTCCAATGCTACCATCTCCATCACTGTTGATTGGTCATAAAGTTCTATAAGCGAGATTTCCTCTCTTCTAATCTCTGCTTCCTTTAATGCTTTCTCCATAGAGATCCTTGTAGCTTTGAATCCTGCCATCTCATCCCTTGTAAAATATGATATGTGATCTGTGCAGCTTGCCCTCCCCTTCACTTCTAATCCCAGGTTAGCTATCTCTTTAGCTTTCTCTTCATTTACTATTACTGCGGCTGTGGCGCCGTCGGAGATAGGTGCAAAATCATAGATTCCCAGCAGTCCTCCCCTTCTTCTTTTAATAATATCCTCCACTTTTACTCTTCTCCTATAGAATTGTGCATGTGGATTTTTCGCTCCGAATTCGTGGTTTTTATGGGAAATATATGCTAACGTTTCCATTAATCTCTCAAATTCTTCGCCTTTTATCTCATGTTTCTTAGCATATTCTCTTAACATTATTTCGTGAAGTGCCTCAGGAGTTCCCCCTGAATAGTAGCTCCATGAATCCGCCAGCATCATTAAATTATCCCTTATCTTATCTAATCTATCGGTCATCTTCTCCACTCCTCCAACAAGTACTATACTATATCTTCCTGCTTCTATGGCGTTGCATGCCTGGTTTAATGCGGAACTGAATGATCTCGAAGTTTCCATCGGTATGTTTAGCTCGAGCAGTTCGGAGATGAATCCTTCCTCTAATCCTATTTTATTTGTCACCTGTAGAAAATGGTCTGATATTACCACTGCGTCGAGATCTTTTCTTTCTATTCCTGCGGCTTGAAGAGCCTTTAACCCTGCCTCCTCTATTAGTTCTTCAGGATCCTTGTGGAAGTGTTCGCCGAAGGAGGTTCTTCCTACTCCTATGATGATCGTATTAGTCATTTAACGATTCCTCCATTATCTATAGTCGATTATAACTGAACTGTCAGTATGTTAAATAGGTTGTGGTTTACCAGTATAAAATGTTTTATCCCCATCTTCAACAATATATTTTATCATGTCAAATTATATGGTCATCGCCAAATGCAAAAATGTGGAATTGAAGCTTCCCATAAAATGCTGGTACAGCTTCTTTAACAGTCCATATCCTGCCCATAAATCTCAGTCGGCTGTGGACATATATTTTCCCACCAAGGAGGCTCTTCTCCCAGTTGATGAGGGACATGTTTTAGAAGTGGAAAGGTTTGAATGTCCAGGTAAACGTTCAGATTCCGAGGAGTATGATTATCTCATCCTAATCGATTTGGGTGAAGGTTTAGTTACAAAAATTCTACACGTTAAACCTAAGGTAAATGTCGGCGAAAAGATCTTTCTAGGTGATTATATAGGTGACTTAATTGTTTCAGGCTTCTTCTATTCTTGGTCAAATTTACACATGCATCTTGAAATTAGATCGTGGAATGATCCATATAGGGCTTTAGGTGCCTTTAAAATAGATATTTCACCTTCCCTAGAAAATTTTGCCAAAAGAATTGTGGATTTTCCCTCCAACTTCACAGTTAAATATATGTCTAATAGTTATCTGTGGCTCCAACCATATTCAGCTATGCACTATCCATTTGGGTTGGCATTGAGAGGTAGATGTGGATGGGGCTTTATCGATGGAGGTATACCCCATTATGGTCATGGAGCCTTTCTAAACTGCAATTTAAATAAAAATGCTCCTTTAATGTTTCATCAAGATTTAATTGTAGGTGAAGTATTTTTTAGCTGTGGTTCTCATTCACTTTTTAAACCTCTGCGTTCTCCATGGATTGAGAATGTACGGTTGAGAGGTGTCGGCAGCTACTTCAATCAACCATTATTGAAAGCTATTCTTCTAAGCGGAAAAACTCCATTCAAATGTGGAGATATAGTTTCCTTAAATTTCAAATGATATTTCTGGAAACTTTAATATTTATTCTTCTCCAATATCCTTTTATCGGTGAAATTTATGAGTGAAATGTGGGCTGTTGTTAAGAAGAGTCCAGAGTATGGTGCAGATCTAGTAAAGGTTCCAGTTCCAAAGCCAGGTTCAGGGGAAATCTTGGCTAAAGTTAAAGCAACCTCCATTTGTGGAACCGACGTACATATATATGAATGGAATGAGTGGGCTCAGTCCAGAATTAAGCTGCCCAGAATAATGGGCCATGAATTTGCAGGTGAAGTTTTAGAGGTTGGGAAAGATGTAAATGAATTAAAGGTAGGCGATTATATTTCCGCTGAGACGCATGTGGTGTGTGGAAAATGCTATCAATGTAGAATTGGCATGTTCCATGTATGTCAAAACACTAAAATTCTAGGTGTAGATACTGATGGAGCCTTCGCAGAATACATTGTTATTCCAGCTAGGAATGCTTGGAAGAATCCTGCAGATCTACCGCCTGAAATAGCCTCCATTCAAGAGCCTCTTGGAAACGCTGTGGATACAGTTTTGGCTGAAGGCTTTGAAGGAGTTGAAGGTAAAAATGTTGCAATTATCGGTGACGGCCCTATAGGTTTACTGAGCGTCGGAGTCTCCAATGCATGTGGCGCTTCAAAAATATATTCTATCGGTCATCATGATTTCAGGCTTAATATTGCCAAAAAACTCGGTGCAGATGTAACTATAAATTCAAAGTTTGAAGATGCTGTCAAATACGTGTTGGACGACACTTCCGGTAGAGGTGTAGATGTAGTATTGGAGATTTCTGGAAGTTCTTCAGGCCTTCAAGACGCTTTCAAAATGGTTACTCATGGTGGAAGAATCTCCATTTTAGGAGTGTATAGTAAAGCTGTTCCATTAGATATAACTAATGGCATAGTCTTTAAAGCTATAAGAGTTTATGGTGTTACAGGTAGAAGGATCTGGAATACATGGTATATTGTGTCTAGACTGCTTTCCAGCGGTAGACTAAATGTTAAACCCATTATAACCCATAAATTGAAGCTCAGTGAATTTAAGAATGGAATGGAAGCCATGGAGAAGCGTATATGTGGTAAAGTTGTTCTCTATCCATAGCAAAAGTTAAAATCATTATGAATATGAGTATAATTTGGTGAATAGATTTGAGTAAACTTTCTTTCCTAAAAGAGGAGTTGGAGCAGCTTAAAGCTCAAGGATTGTACTTTGTTGAAAGGGTTCGAAGTTCTCCGCAAGACGCCGTCGTTAAAATTAAAGGAGTCGAATACGTGAATATGTGCTCAAACAACTGGCTTGGATTGGCTAATCATCCGAAGCTTAGAGAAGCTGCGAAGAAAGCTATAGATGAGTATGGAGTTGGAGCCGGCGCCGTTAGACCTATCTCAGGTACAACAGATCTCCAC
>QMRB01000050.1 GCA_003649185.1 Thermoproteota archaeon
AGACTCTTCACCTAAAACTTCCACTAAATTTACATTGATCCCAAAGGGAAAAATCAACCTATTCTTTGAAATTAAATCTCCATACAAAGATAAATTTTCAGATTCAACATCATCTACAAATATGACTACATGAGGTTCACCACTATTAACGATGGAAAGTTCAACATCACCGAGAACTGGAAAGTTTAAACAAATATTTATTAATTCATCTTCATCGCTAAAGCCGAGATTAACATAGTCCTTTAAGTCTCTAAATCTAGTTTTAACACTGCCCATATCAACCATAACTTCACTCTCCCCAACCCTCTCAACTTTTCTCACACCTACCCTAGTCTCAATATAAACAAGTCTCTTACCTAACTTTTCGAAAAGATAACTTCCAGCACATCTTATACCATTTCCACACATATCGCTCTCAGATCCATCAGGCTCGAAAACACGCATAGAAGCATCAGCCAAAATTGAAGGAACAATATAGAGAACATCATCACCGCCAATAGAAAACCTTCTCCTACAAACAGTGGCTGAGAAAAGTCCCTTAAAATTTTCAGGTATAACTTCTCCATCAAGTTCATCTACCAATATGAAATCATTTCCACAACCATGATACTTTAGAAATTTAACTGTTAAAGACATATACAATCACAAATTAAATTCTCATACTCGACAAAAATAATTTACTATAACTCTCCATAAAATAGAAAAATTTAAATGAACTGAGACACGCACTATTTGACATTTAGAACCTAGATCTAAACTTCAAATTCACCTAAACAGAAGAAGATAAAATGTTAAATGAAAGCTGAAATTACACTTTCAAAGCCATATAGATTATAAAGTAAAATCTATTTTTTGCATAGTTCAATTAGCTTTTCAACTGCAGACAACGCTGCAAGAAAACTTGTCCTAGGATTCTCCGGATGAGGAATATTCTCAACCCGTATAGTTATAGATGAAGCTTTCGAATCAACCTTTATCTCATGAATATTTCTTTCAGTTGAAGGATCAGCTATCAACTTAACATGAACAGGTATACCTGAAAACAGCTCTAAAATTGCAGCAACATTCAAACTTCTCGGAAAAATTTTAACAGCTTCAGAAGCATCACCTTCAAATATTATTAAAGGTTTTCTGAGATCTTTAAGATCAAATCCCATTTTCTTAACGTAAGATGCATATGTTAATGTTCGGGGATTCTTTCTGGTAACAAGTTCGACACTATCTATACCGACATGTCTAAGCGCTTTAATCGCATCAATACCGGCAATAGCTCCCGACGGAATATGAATTTTATCTTTAAATTTCTCATATAAAATTTTAAGTTCAGGATCCAGCAATGCACCAACACTCATAACCATAAACTCTTTTCCAGCATCGATCACTCTATGAATATATTTTCTTACAGCATCTTGACTGGCAGCTTCAACCACCAAGTCCACCTTTAAATCTTCAACCAACATGTCAATACTGGAAGCAACTATAGGCTTCTGATTCTTCAAATTACGGGTCAAAAATTCAGCTTTACTCCTATCAATATCGAATAAATAAAGTATTTCAGCGTTAACCATACCCTCATCAATACTTTTAGCGAGAAGACTTCCAATAGCTCCACAACCGATTAAAGCCACACCTCTCACAGCTCATCCTCCACAATATAATCTGTCAACAACAAGGATGGAAACCATAAGATTTACTGCAACATAAAATATAAAGCTTTAGAATTAACACCATTCGAAACTACAAATTTGAAGCAGATTATAATTAAACAGCAATTAAGATCAGTACAGCTCCCTAGACTCCCTAACAAATATTTGGAAAAGAATTGTAGCTACCAGAAGTATTAAAGATATTATTCCAAATGAATTGAAGTAACCGAGATATGTTAAGAGAAAGCCTGTGGCTATAGGCCCCGCAGCATGACCAATATCCCATAAACTTCCAAAAACCCCCATGGATGTTCCATGACCCTTAGCCTTACAGATCTCAGCCACCATAGCAGCAGTAGACGAAGTCACCATAGATTCTCCTAAACCAAAACCAATAGTAATTAAACATAAAATGATAAATGAAGTTGTAATAGGATACATTATAAATGTAAGCATACAAAAGATCATGCCAACAGTTATTATAGGCTTCCTACCATACTTATCCGAAATTCTGCCCATAACAGGCTTAATTAAAACCAAAGTTACAAGCTGAATTCCCCATATAACACCTGCATGGAAAGGTGAAAGTTTAAGCGCAGATGTAACATAGACCGGTAGAAAAGCCTCCAAAGCTCCCACAGTTAAATTCTGAACAGCCTCCATTGAACTGGTCAACAAAACTTGAAGATCCTTAAAAATCGAAACCATATCATCTTTGAATTTAGTTAAAACTTCATTTAGACTTGGAGGTTCAGGTGAAGGTCTACTTGGAAGCCTCCTCCACATAAGAATAACAAGTAGAAGTGAAATGATTCCAATACAGCCGACAACCAAATAAACAGTTCTAAAAACTGATGGAGGAGGATTATTTCCACCTAGAAGAGATAGAAGACCTCCACTTAAAGGAGCGGCTATTAAACCACCTAAAATTCCAAAAGAAGAGTAGAGTGAAATCAATTCACCCTTACGTCTACCTGCAATATCAATTATAAGCGCCATAGCAACAGGTCCAAAAATAGCCGTCGCAAAACCATGAAAGAAACGTATAACAATCAACAGATGATAATCATAGACGAATATATAAATGAAAGGCATCAATCCGAAGAAGAGAACTGAAACGAACAGTGCAGCCCGCCTACCATAAATATCCGAGAGAGTGCCAGCAGGAGCCTTAAAAAAGATCCCTGTAACAGTGGACATTCCAACAATCAACCCTATAATTTCAGGTGAAGCTCCAAGGGAGTTAGCGAAAAGAGGTAGAAGAGGAGTTCTAGCCATACTGTAACTTAAACGTGCAAAAAAGCCTATCATAACTATGGAGGCAAAAATTAAAGAAACCTCCCTTCTCGAATATTCCACTTAAAACCTCTCCAAACAATTATTAAACCTGAATTTATTTAAACTTTTTAAACTTTAAACTCCAATCCAAAATGATAAAAACGCAAAATAAATGAATGCAAAAAGAAGCGATAGTAGAACACTCGGCAACATATATTTATATGCCTTAGTTAACGGCCTACTAAAATATTCAGCAGTATAAACGAAGCATAAATGTACAGGAGAAGCCAAGTAATATAAATATGAAGATATGAAAATTGAGCTAACATCTAAAGATGAAAGAGAACCGATACTTTCAAAGATTGGAAGAGTTAAAACAACACCGGTAAGAGTTGAACCAGATATTAAACTTAGAAAGCCGGGAATCGTAAACTCTAAAACTATAAGAGGTATGTTCAGCGAAATTATAGAACTTGTCAAAGCATATGCACCACCAGAAAGAACAAAGGCTTTTTGAAGATACATTATGCTGAAAGCAGCAAATGTTACACCTCTAACCCTAGAGTTATTTAATGATGAAGCAATAACTTTAAAATCTGCCTTAGAAAGCCAGATCAAAGAAAAAATACCTATTAAAACACCTAGAACCATGCCAAAATCTCCGAAAAAACTTTTAAGCAACACAGCTGAAACAAGTGAAGAAAGAAGAGGGGTTATAGAAATCTTTAAAGGAAACTTTTCAACCTTCAATTCAACTTTACTCACTTTTTTCGCATCTTTAAAAGAAATAATATAGCCTACAAGAACCATAAACAAAGATATAGGGATATGTCTCAAAGCCAAAGTTTCAATGGGAACGCCAGTTAAAGCAGAAATAGTTATCAAAAGCTGACTTAAAGGATAAAACATGAAAATCGTATGCCTAAACCAAACATTAGCGTAAACAGCCATATCCAAAGAGAAACCTAAACTATCCTTCAAAGCATCCACTATAGGAGCAGACATCAAAGCACCACCAGCAACAGGAAGCAAACCTATAATGGCCGGTGTAACCACAACAGCCAACTTAGAACTCTTTAAAACTTTCACTAAACCAATTCCAAGATCATTAATCATACGTGTCCGCCTATACATTTCAGCAAGAATGGAAATTGCAGCTGAAATAGAGATAAGAAACCAAGTTTTCTCATAGGTTAAAGCTTCAAATAAAATGTCAAAAAATTTTTGTGGAGCTAGAAACAACGATAAAAATATTGAAGCAAACAGAAGAGTTAAACCGGTCTGGACACCTTTAACCACAAGTAAAATAATAAAGAAAATAGTAAACAATACAATTAAAAGTTGATACATGCATCAACCTCCAACACATCAACCACACTGAAACAGAATTATCTACCATCAACAACAATTGCTATTTATATCTTCGCCTCCAAAAACACTATATATTAACCCATTTTAAGCCGGTCTTGCCAATCAACTTAAAGTTAACCTACTGCAAAAGTAAAAAATTTATGAAAGGAAAAATGAAACTTAGATAAAACATTTATATTTAATCATTTGAAACCTTTAATTGGTAATGTTTCTGAAAGACATTAATCATAAATGCTTTTTACTTTTATTCATAACAGTTATATTGCTAAGTAACAGAATAACCTTCAACTTTTCCGCCTTATGTTCCCATTCCAACACAGTTTCAGCCCAGACATGGAAGTATTATGTAAAAACTTTAAATTTAACTTTGACAATTCATGAAAATAATTCTCTAACAATCACAGAAACATATAACATATTCTTCGAAGATTCAAATATCAAATATTTTAGCAGAAAAATCTACTTCGAAGGCTTCCATGACATAAAATTTTTAAATATATCATCAGATATTGAAAATGCCAAATTCAATATCAATTACTACATAAATTATGTTAATGTACAAGTGGAATTTAGAAATATTCAACCCCACAGTTACGGCACTATAACCATAAAATATAAAGTAAACAATGTTCTGGAAGTTGTAAATGAAAGTTGGAATAGACTTGTATGGCCAGTGGTCAAATCCTCCTTTAACACGGTGATCGAAAACCTATATGTCTATACGCATATTCCAAAAATTTACAGTGATCCAACAATTTTAAAATGCAACCCCAAACCTTTGAACATTAAAAGTTATAATAATGAAACGGTTATCATCTTTTGGGACAGCTTCATATTTAAAAGAGACTTTTACATAACCATAATATTCCCTAAAATCACAAACACTTCAAAGGAGACGTTCTTCTTCGAAGATCATCCATATGAATCTGCAATGCTCATATCCCTAATCACATTCGCTATGCTGTTCTGCCTATATTATTTTTGGGGAAGACCGCCAATTCCAAAATTTTCATCTCTCACATACTCCATTAATTCTCCTTTAGATATGAGGCCAGTAGAAGCAGGATATTTAATGTGTGGATCAATACATGAAAACCATATTCTGTCAATGCTTCTTGAATTAGCTGTAAGAAACGGCATTAAAATAATTTACAATGGCGAATCAATAAGTTTTGAGGAAGCTTTTAAAGGCAGTTTAACATCCACAAGCAACATTTACATGGCAAAGGAATATGACAGAAAATTTATAGACATAGTCAAAAAATGTAAAAATGCAGCTCAACTATTTGTTCATAATTGGCGAGAAATAAAGAAAATTGGAAAACTAATTGAAAAGGAACTGGTAGCGAAAGGATATTTCCGCTTTCCACCTTCAAAGCTTAAGAAGATATTCTTTTATACAGGTTTAGCTTTAGCTCTTCCAAGTTTACTCATCATAATTGGAAGTAATATCATGGAGAAGAAGACTTTAAAAATTGTAAGAATGTTTTACGGCCTCTTTCTAGGTATGATTCTATCAGGAATAATATTAATCTTTACAAGCTTAATCTTCTTCAAAGTCTATGGTGAAAGAGGAGTTTTAGCATCGAAAAATCTAGAAAACTATTTAAATTCGATTTTAAATGGAACTAGGATACAACCCGACTTCAAAAAAGAATTTGAACAGGAACTTCTCTACATCGTGGCTTTAACTCCAGAAAAGTTTGAAGATTGGGCTAAAAATTGGATTGGAAAAATAAGCTACATACCAAGCTGGCTTAAAGTTAAAGTTGAAGGATTAACCATAGATGATTCCGTGCAAGGTTTTGAAAGATTCATCAATATTATAAGGTTCATAATATCATATGTTGAAAACATTAAATGGAATTTAGCAGTCTCCACACTCTTCTCCATATATGGAAGATAAATACTGAAACATTTACAGTATCACTATAATTTGTTAAGTAATGCTTCATTAACATTTATTCGCTTAGATTTTATTGGAGCCTCATCAGGATAGCCGACAGCCACATGACATCTAGATTCAATATAGTCGAGAAGATTGAAATATTCTCTCAACCTTTCACATGAATCTCTTCCATGAGTCAGCCGGCAGGCACCTAAACCTAAAGCATGCGCCATTAAACATATATAATCAGCAACCGCAACAGCATCATAATAAATGTTCTGAGGTACAATTTCATCATATTTAAGGACCCTGTAGACTCGCATATCTTGACATGTTACAATTAAAATTGCATTATCCACTGGAAATATCGCTGGATACCAGCCTCTTCTCCTCCTCACTTTTTAAACTAAAAACCTTATTGAAGGAAAATTGCAACCTCTAGGGGTCATCAATCCCGCATACAATAACTTCATAATTAAACTGTTAGGAACCTGCTTTCTCTTCCATTGTCTAATTGATCTTCTATTAAAAAGAAGTTTCTCAACTACTCTAAGCTCATCTTCAGAAAAAGTTTCTGACATTTCATTCTCCAACGTTATCTTTTCGCCTTTCTTAAGTCTCTCTGCAAGCTTTAAATATTCTATAACCCACTTAATATCAGGTGGTTCAAGAGGTAAACCCCTACTCCTCCAAACATTAAATATTACTTTCACCGTATATCCAAAATTTTTGGGAAGTTTCAATTTACCCTTAAGTACGTTCAATTAAAATAGCTCTCAACACTGCAGG
>QMRB01000051.1 GCA_003649185.1 Thermoproteota archaeon
CTTAAAAGAGCATCTATAGCTTCCACTGAGAGGGAGAAGAAGTGTTGATCCATATAGCAGACATTAAGGGAACCTATAGAACCCTTGTCGGATAAAATATTCCAGCTTTCAAAATCACCTACACTGTATACTCCATCTATCTCAAGTAGAAGTGTACCATGATAACGCATGGATAAATGTATATTTTTAGCCTTAACAGCCTCTTCAAAATCCCTTCCCCCAATAAATTTGCCGAATCTATCTATGAAGTTAAACCAATTCTTCACATTGAATATGTGGATAGTGAACATTAGATCAACCCAAATAAAGAGTTGAAACTTAAAATATAAATTCTATTATCGAAAATATGCTTACATTTTAGACTTCAACTCTGAAAGCTTCTCCAAAACCTTTTCAACATGACCTTTAACTCTAACTTTAAACCAAATGTAGGCTATACGGCCATCGTGATCTATTAGAAAAGTAGATCTAACAACACATGAATTTCTTCCATAAAGCTTCTTCCCCTCCCAAACACCATACATTGATAAAAACAGAATAATCTGGATCGCTTAAAAGTTTAATTCTTAAATTATGCTTCTCGACGAATCTCCCATGGCTTTCAACACTGTCCGGACATACACCTATAACAATCGCATTAAGTCTATTGAAGCATCATACGTTGTTGAAGCCGATGGATAGTGATGTCCACTTCCAATATCCTTCATCTCCAGTTTCTTTTAAGAATTTACTTTAACTTTTAATCCGAGAATTTTATAGATGAAAGCGAGAATATCTGCATTCTCTTCCGCTTTCACCTCAGGTGAGGCGCCTGAATGGCCGCTTGCCCTCTCCACTCTCAAATAGACTTTTGATCCAGCTTCTAAAAGTTTAGCTGCAAATTTAAATGCATGGGCAGGATGAACTCTATCATCATTCAAGCCAGTGTAGATGAGGATTGGCGGATATTTAACGTTAAACTTAACATTATGGTAGGGGGAATACTTTAAGAGGAAAACTCTATCTTCAGGTTTATCGGGATCACCATATTCAGGTATCCATGCTCTTCCACCGTAAAGCACATGATATCTCAACATGTCCAGAACAGGGTAACCTATAACTGCACCATCTATCAGTTCAGGGTTCTGAGTTAAAATTGCACCTACAAGGAGGCCGCCATTACTTCTCCCCATCGGAACTATCTTGGCATCTCTCTCCTTAAAGTATTTTATTGCAGATTTAAAATCTTCAAAGACATTCTGCTTTTTCTCCCTCATCCCATCCCTATGCCACTTCTCACCATACTCCAATCCACCCCTAATATTTGCAACTACATATACTCCTCCATCCTCTAGAAATGGAATTATCATAGGTGAGAATCTAGGTGTTATTGAGATTCTGAATCCACCATAACCATAAATTAGAATCCTCCTAAACTTAGCATTCTTCCTTTTCACTATGAACATGTGGATTGGAGTTTCATCCCAAGATTTCGTCCAGGCCTCATGAATGGAGTATTCACCTAGAATTTCATTTGAATCAAGCAGAGTTAAACCTTCACTATTATACATGTATAGCCGATAGGGGAGGAGAAAGGATTCAGCTATAAATGCACATATATCACCGTTGGAATGCATCGATCTAACAGTTAAGGGAATGTCGAAGCGAAACTTCTCTAGAAATCTACCGTTAAGAGAATGAATTTTAAGCTGAGAAGAAGCATTTACAAGATAGTTGAGAATCAATTTACCGTCAACCTGTAATGCACTTATTAGAGGATACTTTCTCTCCCCAACTACAATTCTAACTCTTCCATTCGAAATCGATATAACCTTTCCATTTCCATGTAAATTGAAATCCACAGCATAATATGAATTGTTAAGACAGTCGAAGGGAGTTACAAGTCTATCATCGCCACCATAAATTAGATTCCAACTTTCAGGATCTTTCAGTAAGCCGCCGTAAAACCTGCTGCTACTCCAACCATACATTACAGTTACTAGGGCTTTCTCACCGTCAGTGGAGCTTGAAATGTTCATATGATGCATTGGAGCTACACCCTCACCGAAAACCAGTTCATCCCGCCCATTCTCCCTTAAAAAGATCCTGCTATTTGGAGGGTCAACTCCATCAGGAGTCTTCTCCAAGCGGTAACCTCTAACATAATAGAATCTTTCATCATCAATCCATGTTACAGAGTATATTAAACCTTTCAATTCATCTAAAACTTCACCTGAATCCACATCGACAATTCTTGTTGAACCTACATCTAAACCTCCAATTGAAAAGGTGTAAGCCAACCTTCTCCCAGACCTTGAACAGTAAATGTTCTGGATGACCACATCTCTTCCAATATTCTTCGAATCCGCAATTTTTACGATCTCGCCGCCAAATAATCTAAGTTCAATATGGAATCTGTCAAAGCTTCTTGTAAGTTGGAATAATCCTCTAGCGGAGACTCGGACATTTATAATGTAAGGTTCCGCATAATATTTGAGAATTCTAGATTTAAGCCTCCCTGATAGAGATGAAAATTCACTTCTAAAATTTTCATCCAACTTTAAAGCCCAATCTAGAACTCTTGGATCTTCAAGGTTCTCCATCCAAACATATTTATCGGTGATCATCTCCACCAGCCATTAAAGTATTAGATCTAGAAGTTTTAAAAGAATTTTCAAAAACCATTATATATGGACTCAGCTAATAGTAATGCCATACGCATTGGAAAATTAAATAACAAAGAAGAATATGTGTAAAAGCGGAAGCTAAAATTATTGTAGAAGTAGATCTGTGAAATTCTTAAGTGGAAATTCCAGTTAATCAAAGTTATTTTAAAGATTTTCTAATTGCAATTAGCGATAGATATGTTAGAAGGAGCGAGTATCCTAAGAGGACTAGGAGATCGATAGTAGGATAGGTGGAGGTGGAAAGTCCACTCATACTTATCTTGAATGCCTCCACTGAATAGGTGAGTGGAAAGATCCAGGCGACTATCTGTAATGGTAGGGGCATAGAATTTACTGGTAGAAAGACGCCGGATAGGAAGAGCATTGGAAATCTAAAGTAGTTTGAGAGTGTTTGAGCCTCAAAAACCTCCTTAACCGAGAAGGCTATCAAAGCGCCGAGAGATGAAAGTGCGAAGAGTGTGAGGAGGAGAGCTGTTAAAAATAGGATTGGATCCATAATGGAACAATTTAAAATTAATATGGAGATCATTACCATTATACTGGATATCATAAATCCAAAGATTACGCCTCCCAAAATTTTAGCGATTAGTAAGGTTAGAAGTGATATGGGAGCCATAATTAAACGTTCAAGAGCTTTCACCCTCTTCTCAAAGGTAACGACTATGGCTTCCATGGAGGTTGTTCCGAAAAGGGCTGCTGTAGCCACCAGTCCAGGAGCCAGCTCCCTGGAAGCCATTGGACTTTTCAAGGTGAATGCCAAGGCGAGAACGAGAGGGAACAGTATACCCCAACTGATATTGGGCGGCTTAAAATAATATGCCTTCAAATCTTTAAGAATTATGTGAAGTAATCCTTCAAATTCGTCGATTAGAAGATTCAGCCTCATCATTTCACCCCCTTCTCCAGAAGCATCCATGAAGATTCTATTCCAGTCAACTTTACAAAGGCATCCTCAAGTGTAGGTTTAACGGTATTTATTGAGGAGATTTCAAAATTGAATGTCTTGGAGAATTTCAGCATCTTCTCCACCATTTCGCCGAAATCTTTACATATTATTCGAACTCTATCTCCATGGAAAGATACGATTTCACCGTTAAAATATTCAGTCAACTTGGCTTTGTCAACTCTACTTTTAAACATAACTTCTAAAATTTGAGCATCTCCCACAACTTTTCTTAAAGATTCAACCGTATCTAAAGCCACCAATCTACCCTTAACTATAATTGCAACCCTATCGCAGAGTTGCTCAGCCTCCTCAATATAATGGGTTGTCAAGAAAATAGTTATACCTTGACCTCTCAAATCCTCCAATAATCTACGCAGATTCCTTGCACTTATAACGTCGAGACCTGTGGTAGGCTCATCTAGGAATAGTATTTTAGGATTATGAACCAATGCGGCGGCCAAAGTCACCCTTCTCTTCAACCCCCTAGACAATTTTCCGAAAGATATATTCCTATAATCTTGCAGGCGGAAAAGTTTAAGCAATTGATCAACACGTTGATTTAACCTTTCCCCTCTAACATGATATAGATGTGCCATAAATTTCAGATTCTCTTCAACCGATAATTCACTGTAGAGATTGGAATATTCAGGGACAACTCCCACTATGCCCTTAATCAATCTAATCTCCTTTAAAAGATCATATCCACCTATGATGGCTGTTCCATCTGAAGGATAAGTTAAACCTGTAAGCATCTTAATGGTAGTAGTTTTTCCAGCACCGTTTGGACCGAGAAAACCGAAGATCTCCCCTTCAAAAACATTGAAGGTTACATGGTCAACAGCTAGAAGGTTACCATAATACTTCGTTAAACCCTTAACGCTGATAATAGTGGACATAGCTGACAACCTAAATTTACATTTCGTTTAAAGCCTTCTTTACGGCGTTTTCAGCCAAGATCTGTAAGGGATCTATAACGGGTACTGGAAGATCACCGTTCTTAATGACCAATGAAACCTCTGTGCAACCGCAGATGATGACATCACAATTCATATCCATTAATTCTCCAGCAATTCTCAGAAGAATTTTCCTGCCACCCTCAAGATCTCCAGCCTTAACATGTTCATATATGGCTTTCATAACATGGTTTTGGGAATTCTCCTCTGGAGTAATTATCTCCACACCTATACCTTTGAAACTTTTATGGTAGATTCCGCTCTTAACTGTACCTATGGTGGCTAAAAGTCCAGCTCTCTTAATATTTGGAAAATTTCTTCTAACCCATTCAGCGCATAGATCGATCATATGTAGAATGGGAATGTTAACATGCTTTCGAAGTTCATCATAAAAGTAATGGGCAGTATTGCATGGAATAATTATGAAGTCTGCTCCAGCCCTCTCCAAAACCTTAGCTGTTCTAATCAGTTCTGGAAGAGGATTTTCACCATAGCCTAGTATGGCTGCAGTTCTATCCGGAATCTTCGGATTATTATAGATGATTATCCTCAAATGGTCTTGATCCTTCTCAGCCGGCGTTGCTCTTATAATTCTATGGAAAAGGTCCACTGTAGCTTCGGGGCCTAATCCACCTAAAATTCCAATGATCTTCTCAGCCAAAAAGCCACCCCCAATCAGAATATACGTTTAAATTTAAATCTTTTAAATATACTGGTTTAGGTGAAAATAGATTAGATCTTCACTGTTCATATGTAAATTTCAAATAGAAATTAAACTTTTAATCCGAATAATAATTAGCAATTACACAGAAAAAATTAAATTCAAATGCAGCGACTACATGGAGGAGGCGGCTGAAAAACGAAAGTCGACCAAACAGTCCTAAAAACTCGGAGAACAATTTAAAGTTGAGAAGACTGAGAGAAATGTGATTTACGTTAAAACTGATGTTGAAGGATATGTTAAAACTGCAGAAAACCTGTTCAAAGCAGGCAGAATCACATATAATTTTCCACCTGAAACACCGATAACAGAGAAGGCTAGGGGGAGGCATATACTCATATTCGAAGCATGTAAAAGCTGCGGATTATGCGCTGAAATCTGTCCGAACATGGCTATCCAAATGGTTGAACGTGAAATAGATGGAAAGAAAGTTTTAAAACCGCAGATCGATTATGCTAAATGCTGCTTCTGCGGCCTCTGCGTCGACATATGTCCTAGAGGAGCATTAAGATTTACATGTTTCCCCATGCTTGTAACCATGGATAAAAACAACTTAAATATACACCTGAAATGTTGGCTAAACCTCCCCAACTGAAAATGCCTGGAAAAACACCTATAAGAGGAGTGGGAAGCTGGGCGCGTTCAAGAAGCTTCTGGATTCTAAACTACTTTACCGGATGCTGCTTTATAGAGGCTGTTCCATGGGTTGGAAGTGGATATGACATGGAAAGGTTCGGTCTACTGGTTGCCGATACTCCTAGACATGCCGATGTACTTATGATTGGAGGCTACGTCACATTTAAAACGCTTAAAAGGATCATTAGAATTTATCAGCAGATGCCGAAACCCAAATATATTATAGCGTTGGGAAATTGTCCAATGACTGGTGGAACATACTGGGACAGCTACAACACGGTTAAATGTTTAGACGACTATATTCCAGTGGATATTTGGATTGCTGGATGTCCACCCAGACCTGAACCTATAGGTTTAGCGGTTGTGGAAGCCGTAAATGCAGTTCAATCCGGATATCTCGGTAAAACTTGGAGGACTAAAAGGCGGATAGAAGAAAAAACCAATAAATATTGAGGAGGAAACCTTCAAAGTTCCCTTCGGACCGCAACATCCAACTTCAGGAAACTTCCATATGACCGTTAAAGCTGATGGAGAAATAATTGTAGAGGCAAATGTGGATGTAGGATATCTTCACAGAGGCTTCGAAAAGCTCATGGAATATAGAACATGGTATCAGAACATTATGCTTGTTCCAAGAATATGCGTGCTTGACGGAGCAAGCTATGAAATAGCCTATGTAGAGGTTGTTGAAAAACTTGCC
>QMRB01000052.1 GCA_003649185.1 Thermoproteota archaeon
AAGGGCTAGAACCCTCATTCCGCCTACTGAAGAGGAGGCGAGGCTGCTGGGCGTTAAACCTGCAAGTGAAAGATACTTTCAATTGGCGTCGGCCATGCTCTTCACGCAGGTTGCATTTGCAGCTTTACTTCCAAGAATGCTTGGGTTGGATCCTATAATTTCAGCTGCACTTGGAAGTATTGTAGGCTTATTCATGTTTCAAATTTTCATGAAGGAGTGATAGGCTGTGAGCTTCCTGGTAAACTATCTGGATATGCTGAAAATAGAATTAGACGAGTTGAGGAGACGTGAAAGGGAAGCGGATGAATTAGTGGATGATCTAGTTAACTTCTGCAGCAGCGAGGAATTATTCAGGAATCCCAATCAATTCTACTTTAAGCTTTATCGTGTTCAAAGCCTGTTAGGCGAATACATCAGCTTTCTGCTGCGATTGGAGAGTAGAGAGCCAGGTAAAGTTGAAAGAGAATTGAAAGTTCCAGTTAAAGTTGGGGGGAAATCTGGACAGACACTTCTATCCAAACTTAGACGTAAAGTTTCAACTATTAAACCTGTGATCGCTAAAAGGGAAACACCCACTATCGAGTATGGCCGTAAACTGTTGGAGCGTATAGATCAGCTTCTAATTCAATATCGCTATGCATTATATCTTATTCAGCACCAAGATGTGGATCTGACTGATGAGAGAATGCAGTATCTTAAAATAATGTATCAAAGCTATATTACAGATCTTGCAAGCGATATTCGCAGCTTCACGAAGGCGGCCATTCAGCTTAGACGTGCCGAATTGGAGAAGTTGCTTGAAAATATTTTGAGGAATTTCGTTAAGGGTTGATCATATATGAGCATAGTTAATCTTCAGCATTTATTTGAAGAAGCCTTATCTAGATTGGCTAGAGGAGAATACAATACTTTTATTAGCTCAGCTTCCAGGTTTGCAAATATTTTAAATCTAGATTTAGATCCCAGCATATACTTTTATCGGGCAGCTCTCCTCGAAAATAGCTTGAATGCGTCTCCCATTGTTAGATTGGAGTTCAGCAATCATGTTCTTGGAAAATTACTGCTGTTTAGGGATGAAGTTAAATTTGAGGCTTGCATGGTTAGAGCTGAAGCGTTGAAAGTAGCTTACCAGGTTATGCTGCGTGTAGTAGAGTTTTTGGAGCGGGAAATGCATAACAGTATTTTGAGGATTGTTAGTTTCTGGGTTGTCAGGGATATTCAGGTTGGGGAAAGCTATGTTAGATCAGCGGCTACAGAGGAGTTCAGCATGCTTGGATCCTTACTTGCTAAATGCCTATTATGCAAGGTTCCAGTCGAAAAAGTGGAGAAGCTGATCGAGTATGCATTTATGGTTAATGGTGTGGCTGGAGCCTTAAAGTATAGTGATCCTTTACGGAAAATGGAGTATGCAGTTAAACTGGAAGAGTATAGGGCTAAATTCAAAGTAGCCTACTTATCAATTAACAATGAAGTTTCACCTAGACTGGCAGCTTTCGAGGAGAATTATGGAGAAAGTGAAAATAAACTGCTCTACGAGCTGAACAGATACTGGTATATGTGGCTGGAAAAGAAGCCAAGCAAGCTTCCAGCACCCTTCTTCATAATACCTAAATCAGCTTGGAGTTCAGGAACACTGCCGAGAAGCGGCACGATCAGTTTAAGGCCATACAGATTTCCACCCTTCGCTACTAGAGGCAGAACAATACTGAACACTGTTTACGGGGTTCTTGGAAGCGGAAAAACCATGCTGCTAAACAGTTTAGCATGCTACCGTCTTGATCACAACGGCTTCGGCCTACGATTAGAAATTGATCATCATAGACGTTTGCAGGCTCAATTGATGGCTACCCCTCTACATAGGGATCATCCAGCCTACAGTTATCTGGTTGACGTGTTGAAGCTTCGGCCCAGACCATTAGACGTGATCAGCCTAGTAGTTGTTAGGGGGGACAGCGACTTGAAATATGCTAATCCACCTTTAAAGATTGACCGCATACTGTATGTTGAGAATCCAGGGGCATTCCATCTCGGCTCATTATGGGAGACGTTATTTAAACCTGGAAGGTTGATCTGCCTTAAATTCGTGAACATGCATATTACTGGCAGAGCCTACACGTCATTGCTGAAAAGTTTCCTTGAGTTTAGAGCTGAAATGCGTAAAGCTCCAATGTTCATTCAAATTGAAGAAGCCATGATGGGTGCATCAGCCAAAGTTTCAATGATGTATAGTAGGAGTATGCTTATCTCGGCCGAAGAAGTTGAAATTCTAGTTCAAGGTATAAGAGGTTTAGGCTTGTCGGGAGATTTTAGTTCTCAGCGTCCATCGTATACTATTGTTAGTGTTCGAGGACAGGCAAGTAATATTTTTGCTGGTCACATGGCTCCTAAAGATGTTGAAGCAATATTTGAGGGATTACCTGAGAAAGGCTCTTTTGAAATTGCCAGACAGATCATCAGTAATGGAAGTATAAGCTTTAATGACAATTATAAATGGTTTCTGTGGATCGATAAGAGCAGTGGATCTGTAAACTTTATTAGAGCTGCTGTGCCGCCATGTGGAGCTGAAATAGCTGATCGAGATCCAGTTGAACTGTTTGAGGAATTTGATTTGCTAGCTGACGGCTGGAACAGGGTTAAACGATTGAATAGTGAGCCGCTACCTGAATATGAGGAGTTCATGCCTGAAAAGGAGCTTGAAATTAAGAGGAAAGGTGAGAAGAGGCGTAGGAAAGATGAGATCTCCATTACTCTTTAGTCGGCCTAAAATCATCATCACATTGAAGTATTATCTTTACACCACTAGGCGTGGACTACCAATCTATTATAATTTCCCTTTAGTCGTGGATTACTTGCCACCTTCATGGAGCATGTTTGCTAAAATGCTTAGGAAGGCCAGGTATATTGCTGAAAGGAAGCTGTTTCATCGTTTGGGCCGACGGGTTAAAGGAAGCTTGGAGTTCTACGTAGTTAAACGTAAAACTAGAAGCAATAAAGGTGAGTTTGTAGCAATTTTCCCATCAATCATTGTGGATCCATTCGGCAATATAGTTAAAGTTTCAGCTCCACGCAAAGAATACCCCTATGCATATAGGCTCTATTTGGATTATCTCCGTGATAAATATGTGAAGACGGGAGATAAGAAATGGTGGTATAAGTATCTCGGAGTCTCAACGAATCCCAACTACTGGGAAAAAAGACTTGAGTATATTCGGAGAATGAGGGAGGCTAAAGGGAAAATCTCCAAGCCTTTAGATCCCCTTAAAGCTGATGACAAATCGTTCAAATGCTGGCTGGACAAAGCATTGAATGAAGATTGGCTGCCCTTCGAAGTTAGATCCTGGCTGGATAATGTTCTAAGAGGAGGTAGTATCGATGAGTTCTGAATTTTTACGTGAGAAGTGGCGTGAATGTATTGAAGGATATGTTGAATGGCTTTTAAGCAGGAATTATAGTAGGGTTCAGGTTCAAAGTAGAGCGTATTGTTTGAGCCGATTCGCTAGGATCATGATTAGTAATGGGTTTGGGCCAGGGGATGTTGATTTCAATGTTGCTTTGAAGTTTGTTAATGCTGAAAGAGTTAGGAAGCGGCCCAGCAGCCTAAAATACGAGATCACAGTTCTAAGAACCTTCTATGATTACCTTGTTAAAGCTGGACACGCCAAGATAAATCCATTCATTGATTTTAGGGTGAAAACTGGTCAAAGCGAGATCAAAGCATTAAATGAAGAGGAATTAAACAGATTATTGGAAGCTGCATATCAGTTGGATCCAGTTAAGGCCGACGCACTAAAATTCCTAGCATACACTGGACTACGGATAAGCGAGTTCCTAATGCTATCACGTGGAGATATTGATCTTGAAAATAAAACTATGCGAGTATTCAACGTGAAAACAGACCAAGTAGATGTGGTTCCAATCCTAAAAGAAGCTGTGGAAGTATTGAAGAGAAGGAGCATTGAGGAGCTTAACAAGTTTGAGAGAACAACTTATGACAAATTCATCAAGAAGGCAGCCCTAAAAGCAGGTTTAAAGAAGAGAGTAACCATCCACACGTTAAGACATACATTTGTAACCATGATCCTATCCAAAACGAAGGATCCGCTACTAACAAAGCAATTAGCTAGACATGCAAGCCTCCACACCACTTCACGGTATCTTTACCAGGAAGTTGAAGATGCAAAAAAGAAGCTTGAAAACCTAAACTTAACCTAACCCGAAACTGTATTTCTCGCCACCCTCTTCTCTAAAAAATTCCACACTTCCAATGAAGTGTTGACAATAATTTCTAAGCCAAAAATGGAGTTATCATAAACCATAATAAGGCAAATATGCAATGCATTTCACATTTATATGTTCTCTAAACGGGAAACTATCCTCACCATGTTTCCCATGAATATACGAGCCATAATGCAACCTATCTCGAATTAGAAATAAAAATTAGATTGGATTTATCTCCGCTTGTATGCTTCACGCAGTATTTCTCTTATTTTTCTCCATCTGTTATGTACTGGGATGCTTGTATGGACTATGTATATTATTCCTTCTTCGACGTCGTATCCTCCTCCAGCTGTAAGCTCATTCACTATTACCCTGTGTTCTGCTGGTGTCAATCTTTGCAGAGCTTTCCTTCCAGCCTCAGTTAAATAAACAATTGTATATCCATGTCTAACCTCCGATCTCTTAATCCACCTATGTTTAGCCATTAAAACCCCAATAAATAGAAATTCTAAAACGAAGAAGCATAGACGAGTTAAATCAGCACTTGAAAATGACACGTAATAGATTAAAAAAGTCGCACTTAAGAACTGGTATAAAAGATAGGGTTTCTCTTCATACATTGAGACATACATTTGTAACCATGATCTTAAAGAAGACTAAAAATCCGCTTTTAACAAAATTTCTAGCCCGCCACGCAAGTCTAACTGCTACTTCACGATATGTTCATCAGGAATTAATGGATGCTAAGAAGAAAATAGCTGAATTAAAATAAGCTGGTTATATTTCGTTTACCGACTTTCAGAAATTCTTTTCTTATCTTAAAGATTTACCTTAAACTTTTTTGGTGGGGGGTAAAGTAAATTTTAAATATCAGCGTTTGCTAAATGAACGCTAGGGATTTGATATGAATAAGATTGAAGAACGCAGAATACTCTTAAGGAGGCTTTTTTACAGAGATAGAGATATTTATAAGCTGGGAAAGCTTGCTGGATTGGCTTGGTTTAATAGGTTTAAAGCTAAGTTTGAGAGAGATAGGTATGCATATTTTGCTGATGAAGAGAGAAAGGAAGCGATAGAGAAAATAGTTTCTGAGTTGTCTGATGATAAGTTCGTTGAAGTAGTTAATAAGGTGTTTAGTGAAGAAAGAAGGTATATTGCAATTGATAGATTTGTTGGAGAACACTATTACTTTGATGTAAGCGTAGGCCTCCATCTAGATAACAGGCAAGACAAGCTCAGGGAGGAAATTTGGAATGCACTAAAGGAGACTAAGGGAAGAAGCTACTACTTCCTTAAAGCCATTATTGAGCTATATAAGGAAGGAAAGTGGGATAGAGCGTATGGTGGAGCTACTTGGGTAGACATATTAGCTAAAATAAGGGAACTGGGAGGAGTTTACCCACCACCTCGCGACATAGCCCTTCTGAAATCCTACAGAATCTATTACAAAACTGGAAGCAGAAGATATCCAACACATACCGTGCCTGAGGAAATAATTCCAGTTGTTGAAGAAGTTCTTGAACAATATTCAAAAGAAAAGCTTAGGGGTGCTGTTCAACCATGATAATTATTAAAAGCTTGGAAATAGAGAACTACCGAAATATAAAGCACGTAAAATTAAGTGATTTAAAAGACTTAAACATTTTAATAGGTCCTAACAATTGTGGAAAGACGAATATCCTAGAGCTTATCAACTCATTATGTAAACTAGGAATAAGCCATTCTTACAATTACCTTTGTGAAGAATGCAAAAAACTTCAAAAAAAGAATAAGGAAATCGAATGCATATATCTCCCTATTGAACTTGAAGATTTTTACTTAAAAGAAGATCCTAGGAAAGTGAAAGTTAGATTAAAAATTTTGTTTGACAGAGAACAAATAGATAAACTTGTGCCTAGAGTCTTAAAGAAACAAGAAGAACTTTTAGATAAAATGACTATACAATGCCAACACATAGAAGATTCAATCACCCTAGAAAGCAGAGGCACCACATTATATGGGGTTCATTTCTCACCTTTTATTCACAGGGCCATCATTAACGAAATAAGAAGATCTATCCTTTACTGCCCAGAGGGGCGCCTTCAAAACTATAAGGGAAAAAACTTTGATGAATATATTCGAGAGAAAAAATTAAGGATTTCACAAAAGAAGAAGTGGATAGAGTTTCTCAATAAAATCATCGATGTAAGAATTGATGATGAACGATACGAGAACTTAATTATAAAAGTTGACGGAAAAGATTTCGAAACTGGGATTTCAGAGCAGGGTTCGGGTGTAAGATCCTTAGTTTGCTTGGCTGTGGATATTCTATTTAGTGA